>CAYNEH010000201.1:0-2940 GCA_964396195.1 uncultured Oscillospiraceae bacterium | reverse complement strand
GCACGTTTGCGGGGCGAGAAGTGTTTTCCGCCACGCACATGTCGCGGCAGAAAACGGATTTTATTTCTTTCGCCGCTGCGGCGGCGAAACTCTACGAGGTTTTTGACGCTTTCACAGGTAGGGCAAATTCCCTGCCTGTTTTCTTTTTGACTTAATAGGAATTGAGGGGCGCGGAGCCGTCGTCCGCCCCGGGCTCGATCTTCCGGATCTCGGCGTAGTAACCGTAGCTGTCGTTGACCTGAATATACACCCGGTCACCCACCTTTTTGCCCAACAGGGCCTTGCCCACCGGAGATTCCTTGCTGATGCGGCCGTGGAGGGCGTCCTGCCGCATGGTGGTGACAATCTGGAAGGTGCTCTCCTCGTCATCGTCCTCGATGTAGACGGTGACGTGGTCGTAGAGGTTCACGCCGCCGGAGGACTCCGGCGCGATGACCACGGCGGTGCGGATCATGTTCTCCAGATAGCGGATGCGGCCGTCGTTGCGGTTCTTTTCCTTTTTGGCCGCCTTGTATTCAAAGTTTTCCGAAAGGTCACCGAAGGCCCGGGCCTCCTTCACCGCCTCGATGAGCTGGGGTTTGAGCTCCAGCCGCCGGTGATCCAGCTCCTGCTGCATCAGTTCGATGTCCTTGCGGGTCAGTTCGTTGTGCATAAAAAACGCTCCCTCTGCAAATGGCTGTCATATCGCGCCCGGCGATTTGCCGGGCGGTTCGTTCTGCGGCTATTATACCCCCGCCGGGCCGGGAACGCAAACGGTTTGCGGAAAGTTGGACAGCGCCCCGGCTCTGTCAGTTGACCGGTGAGACCTGCATGGTAAAATATAATTGAAATTGTATGTGCGGCAGACATTTGGACAAACGCCGCGAAAGGAAGTGCAACAAAATGAAAGAAGTCAAGGATCAGCCTCCAAAGACCCCGAAAAAGCCGCTGGTATTCTACTATCTCGTCGCGATGATCGTGGTCATGCTGCTCAACGCCCTGCTGTTCCCCTCTATGCTCAACCAGCAGGTGACGCAGGTCAGCTACGACACCTTCCTCCAGATGGTGAATGACGGCAAGGTCAGCGAGGTGGCATGGGAAAAAGACGAGGAAGAACTGGTGTTCATCGCCAAGGACGCCGGCGGGAAAGACGCCTATTACAAGACCGGCGTCTGGCCGGATACCGGCGAGTGGCTGCTGGAAAAGCTCCAGAGCACGGAGGGTATCTCCTTTGAGGCATCCATCCCCACACAGACCAGCCCGCTGCTGTCCTTTATCCTGACGTGGGTGCTGCCCATCTTCATGTTCATCATCATCGGCGAACTGCTGTCCCGCTGGCTGATGAAAAAGATGGGCGGGCAGCTGCCCGGCGGCCTCGGCAACGCCATGACCTTCGGCAAGGCGGACGCCAAGGTGTACGTGGAGCAGGCGGAGACCGGCGTGACCTTTGCCGATGTGGCCGGGCAGGACGAAGCCAAGGAATCCCTGAAGGAAGTGGTGGATTTTCTCCACAATCCGGAGAAATATTCCGAGGTGGGCGCGAAGCTGCCCAAGGGTGTGCTGCTGGTAGGCCCTCCGGGCACGGGCAAGACCCTCCTTGCCAAGGCCGTGGCAGGCGAGGCGGGGGTGCCGTTCTTCTCCATCTCCGGCTCGGAATTTGTGGAGATGTTCGTGGGCATGGGTGCGGCCAAGGTTCGCGACCTGTTCAAGCAGGCCAATGAAAAGGCCCCCTGCATCGTGTTCATCGACGAAATCGACACCATCGGCAAGAAGCGAGACGGCGGCGCTTACGGCGGCAACGACGAGCGGGAGCAGACCCTCAACCAGCTGCTGGCC
Organism: uncultured Oscillospiraceae bacterium; assembly: GCA_964396195.1. Lineage (GTDB taxonomy): Bacteria > Bacillota > Clostridia > Oscillospirales > Oscillospiraceae > Enterenecus. Next base: position 1,125 of record CAYNEH010000201.1, on the reverse strand, counting down.
GAGATGGACGGCTTCGACGGTCGGAAGGGCGTGGTGCTGCTGGCGGCCACCAACCGGCCGGAGACGCTGGATCCCGCCCTCACCCGTCCCGGCCGGTTCGACCGGCGGGTGCCGGTGGAGCTGCCCGACCTGCGGGGCAGGACGGCCATCCTCAAAGTTCACGCCAAGAACGTGAAGATTGCCGAGGACGTGGATTTTGACGCCATTGCCCGGGCCACCGCCGGGGCCTCCGGTGCGGAGCTTGCCAACATCATTAACGAGGCCGCCCTACGGGCGGTGCGACAGGGCCGCAAACTGGTGCTTCAGGAGGATCTGGAGGAGAGCGTGGAGACGGTCATCGCCGGAGCTCAGCGCAAGAACGCCGTCCTCTCCCCACAGGAGAAGAAGATTGTGGCCTACCACGAGACAGGCCATGCCCTTGTGGCCGCCCTCCAGAGCCACTCCGCCCCCGTCACCAAGATCACCATCGTGCCCCGGACCTCCGGCGCACTGGGCTATACCATGCAGGTGGATGCCGGGGAGCACAGCCTTATGAGCCGGCAGGAACTGCTCAACAAGATTGCCACCCTCACAGGCGGCCGGGCCGCCGAGGAGCTGATCTTCGGCCGGGACGACATGACCACCGGCGCGTCCAACGACATTGAGCAGGCCACCAAGCTGGCCCGAGCCATGATCACCCGGTATGGCATGACCGACGAATTCGACATGGTGGCGCTGGAAACGGTGAACAACCAGTATCTGGGCGGGGATACATCCCTTGCCTGCGCAGGGGAGACCGCTGCCCGCATCGACACGCTTGTGGTGGACACTGTCAAGACCGCCCACGACAAGGCGGCGAAGCTCCTCCGGGACAACGAGGACAAGCTCCACGAGATCGCCCAGTACCTGCTGGAAAAGGAGACCATCACCGGCGAGGAGTTCATGAAGCTGCTCAACGGCTGATGCAATGTCAAAAAATGAAACAGCAGCCCGTCCGCAATGCGGACGGGCTGCTGTTGTGATTCCTGCTGAGCGGTACGGGAGCCTCGCAGAGTTCCGTCGCTCGCAAGCGACGGAATAAAATGAAATCTGTTTTCTGCCGCGACATGCGCGTGGCAGAAAACTCTTCTCGCCCCGCAAACGTGC
>CAYNEH010000200.1:0-2951 GCA_964396195.1 uncultured Oscillospiraceae bacterium | reverse complement strand
CATAGATGGCCAGCTCAGCGGCCATGATGACGTTGTCGGTGGGGGTGAAGATGGCGTCCACGCCGTCGGCGATGAGAGCGGCGGCAGCGGCGATGACCTCGTCATTGGTGTTGGCGGTCTGCTCGGTGTAAGCGATGCCCTTGGCGTCCAGATAGGCCTTGGCGTCGGCGATGGGCTTGGTGGAGTTAGGCTCGGACAGGGAGTACAGCAGGCCGATGTTGGCGGCGTCGGGGTTCTGGGCGAAGATCATGTCCATGATGAAATCGGTGTTCAAAGCGTCGCTGGTGCCGGTGACATAGTCAATGCCGGTGACCTTGGCGGTCTCGGGGTCAGAGATGGCGGCGTACACCACGGGGGTCTTGGTGTCCTCGGCGGCCAGCGCGGCAATCTGGGCGGCGGTGGTGGCGATGGGGATGATGGCGTCCACGCCGTCGGCGATGGCCTGATCGGCCAGCTGCTTGAGGGTGGTCTGGTCGTTCTGGCCGGAGGTAATCTCATAGTCGATGGTCACGCCGTTGTCCGCGGCAATCTGATCCAGCTGGGCGGCAATGGCGTTGGCGATCTCGTCCAGAGAGGCGTGGTCCAGCTGCTTGATGATGGCCACCTTATAGCTGGCGCCCTCGGCGGGCTCGCTGACCTGGGAATCGTCGCCGGCCGTGTCGGAAGGAGCTTCAGAGTTGTCGGCGGCGCTGCCGCCGTTGGAGCAGGCGGCCAGAGACAGGGCCATGGCGCAGGCGGCGGTCACGGCGAAGAACTTACGGATGATGTTGTGCTTTTTCATTTTGGTTTCCTCCAAATTATGTAATTTCGGGCGGCAGATGACCCGTGGCCCTGCCGAGGCCGCGGGGGAGGTTCAGGCAACAAAAAAAGCCTTTGCCCCACCATGGGACAAAAGCCATTGCTTCTGCGATACCACCCAAATTGACGTCAAAAACGTCCACTCGCTTACGCGTACCATCATACGCGTCCCGATGGATAACGGGTGGGATACCCGTCGGTCTCTACTCAGCCAGGCCTTTCGATCCGCCCTCCGAAGTCCATTCACCAGCCGCGCCCCGCCCCGATCTCACCATCCGGGACTCTCTGAAGGTTTGCCGCACTGGGTACTTCTCTCCGTCACAGGTTTGCTGTGTTCTGTTGTTGTAACGCATTATACGCACCCATTTCCCGTTTGTCAACCCCTTTCCCCGTGAATTTTTTCAATACGTTAAAGCGCCACATTTTTCTGCCCTCCCGCCCCTTCTGTTTTGGACAAGTCCCCCATATATATGGTCAGAACATATTCCAAAAACAGGTGGCGCGGCCCATTTCGGGATGATGATCACACCTCCGGCGGCGTGAGAATCTCAAAGTGGTTCTTTTTGCAGTTCAGCAGCCCGTCCCGCCGCATTTTGGACAACTCGGCACACAGCGCACTGCGCTCCACCCCCAGATAGTCCGCCAGCTGCTGCCGGTCGTAGGGGATGTCAAAGGCGGCGCTCCCCGCCTCCTTAACACACTCGGAAAAATAAGACATGAGCCGCCCCCGGATAGTCTTCGGCCCGGTGTGCAGCATCCGTCCGGACAGCCGGAGATTTTTCCGGGCGCTGATGGCCAGCAGGTTCCGCACCAGCTGCCCGTGAAAGGTGCAGGCGTTCTCACACGGCGTCATAATTCGTCCCACGTTCAAAAGCAGCACCCGGGTGCGCTCCGCCGCCGTGACGCTCACCCGCAGCGGCTCCCCGGGCAGGCAGGCATAAGCCTCCGCGAAGATGTCCCCCGGCTCTGCCGCACTCAGCACGCTCTCGTTGCCCCACGCATCGCCAAAGCCGATGAGTGCCCGCCCGGACAGCATTACACCCAGCTGCTCCGTGGGCGCGCCCTCCGCTAAAATGACCTCGCCCTTTTCATAGCTCCGCTCACGGGCGGCAAGGCATTGGAGCAGCAGCGCCAGCTCATCGTCCCCAATCCCCCGGAACAGCGGGCTTTTCCGCAAATTTTCCTCCATGGCTCCTCCAAAATGTTGTTTTAACAACAGATTTGTTTTGCTCAGTATAGTACAATGCAGGAGAAAAATCAAGGTGCGCCCCGTCCGGCGGTTCCCGGACGCCGTGCCGCTGATACATTTTTGACATTGGAGGAAGAAACATGATCCGCAAGATTATTCACATCGATGAGGAAAAGTGCAACGGCTGCGGCGCCTGCGCGGCGGCCTGCCACGAGGGGGCCATCGGCATGGTGGACGGCAAAGCGAAGCTCCTGCGGGACGACTACTGCGACGGGCTGGGCGACTGCCTGCCCGCCTGCCCCACCGGGGCCATCACCTTTGTGGAGCGGGAGGCCGCGGCCTACGACGAACAGGCGGTACTGGCCAGCAAGAAGAAAACCGCCCCGGCGGACAAGCCCGTATTCTCCGGCTGTCCCGGCTCCCGGATGCGGCAGATGGACCGCTCCGCGCCCACTTCCGCTCCCGCCGCACCCCAGACCTCTCAGCTGGGCCAGTGGCCCTGCCAGATCAAGCTGGTACCGGTGAATGCCCCCTATTTCAACGGCGCGAAGCTGCTCATTGCCGCCGACTGCACCGCCTACGCCTACGCGAGCCTGCACAGCGAATTCATGGCGGGCAAGATCACCCTCATCGGCTGCCCCAAGCTGGACGAGGGAGATTACAGTGAAAAGCTCACTGAGATCATCCGGAGCAACGACATCCGGAGCGTCACTGTGGTTCGTATGGAGGTCCCCTGCTGCGGCGGACTGGAGCTAGCAGCGAAGAAAGCCCTTCAGCAGAGCGGGAAATTCATCCCGTGGCAGGTGGTCACCATCTCCATCGACGGAAAAATTCTGGACCGCTGACGGCGGATGTCGGACGGCGTCCGGGTGTCACCCATATTGCCATCACGGGGCTGACGAATGTTCTTGCAGCATTTCTTGACTTTGGCAAGCCAATCCTTTGCTGGTTCGCCACGCCGTAT
>CAYNEH010000199.1:0-2960 GCA_964396195.1 uncultured Oscillospiraceae bacterium | reverse complement strand
GCGTGACCGGGCCTTCCGTCCGCTCCGGCCACGTCAGGGCGTACTGGATGGGCAGGCGCATATCGGCGGAGCCCATCTGAGCCAGAACGGCCCCGTCCACGCACTCCACCATAGAGTGGATGATGCTCTCCCGGTGGACCACGATGCTGATCTTCTCCGGCGGCATGCGGTAAAGCCGCATGGCCTCGATAAACTCAAGGCCCTTGTTCATCAGCGTGGCCGAGTCGATGGTGATCTTGGCCCCCATGGACCAGTTGGGGTGCTTCAGCGCTTGCGCACGAGTGACGTGAACAAGTTCCTCCCGGCTTCTGCCGAAAAACGGTCCACCGGAGGCGGTGATAATGAGCCGCCGCACCTCTTTTTTGCCCCGGAGCCCCTGCAGGCACTGAAAAATAGCGGAGTGCTCCGAATCCACCGGCACGATCTCCGCCCCTTTTCCCGCTGCCCGCTCCATGACCAGCTCACCGGCACACACCAGCGTCTCCTTGTTGGCAAGGGCAATGCGCTTGCCCGCGTCGATGGCAGCCAGCGTTGGCTCCAGCCCGGCAATGCCCACTACGGCGGTGACCACCGTGTCTGCCGCGGGCAGGCAGGCAGCTTCTATCAGCCCATCCCTGCCGGAAGCCACCCGCACCGGCGTATCCGCCAGCCGGATACGCAGCTCCGCCGCCGCGTTCTCGTCCACCGCGGCCACCAGTTCGGGTCTGAACTTCCGTGCCTGCTTCTCCGCGAGATCCACGCTGCGGTTGACCGTCAGCGCAGCCACACGGTGGCCGCAGGCCTCGGCTACCTCCAGCGTCTGCCGGCCGATTGAACCGGTAGAGCCAAGTATTGATAAAGTACGCTTCATGCTATCACCTTAAAACACGGGCAGCAGCGTCACGATAAATACGACCACCGGCGCGCAGAAGATCATGCTGTCGAACCGATCCAGCATGCCGCCGTGCCCGGGCAGCAGGTGGCCATAATCTTTAACGTCATACTGCCGCTTAATAAGAGAAAAGGACAGATCGCCCAGCTCGGTAGCTGCCGCACCAAAGAGGCCGCACAATACCAGCGGCAGAAAATGCACCTGCATCCCGGAGGCTGCCTGCACGATCATGCCGTATATCAGCGCTGCAATAACACCGGTGAGGAAGCCGCCAATATAGCCTTCCAGGCTCTTGTTGGGGCTGACCCGGGTGATGCCCCGGTGCTTGCCGAAAAAAACTCCGGCAAAATAGGCACCGCCGTCGGTGATGAAAGCGAGCATGACCGCCAGCAGCACCAGATACTTGCCGTGCTCCATGCATTTAAGAATCACCAACGAGGACAGCCCAGTGGGAATGAGAATGCCGCCGAACAGTGTGAGCATCACATGGTAAAAGCCAATGGGGCTTTCATTTTCGTCATAGGCGTGGATGGCGCACTCAAAGGACACCGCCATCACGAGGAAGGCGCAGGCGCCCACGGTCATCTTCGCCGCGTTCAGCCACGCCCCGAAGGGAATGACCGCCGCCGCCAGCACGGAGATAACCTTCATTGGCAGGGAGACCTTTCCCTCTCCCGCCGCCCGGAGCAGCTCATAGCAGGCCAGCGCCGAAATAAACGCCACCACCACCGTCATCACGATAGGCGGCAGGAAAAACATCACGATAAACAGCAGCGGAACAAAGATCACGGCAACCAGAATACGTTTCGCCACGGTCATACACCTCCATAGCGGCGGGAGCGGTGCTGATAATCAGCCAGCGCCCGGAGCAGATCGTCTTTGGAAAAATCGGGCCAGAGCACATCAGTGAAATAAAACTCGGAATAGGCAGACTGCCACAGCAGGAAGTTAGAGATTCGCACCTCTCCGCTTGGGCGGATTACAAGGTCAGGGTCGGGCACTCCGGCTGAAAAGAGATACTTTTCAAAACTCTCCTCCGTCAGGTGGCTGGTGTCCGCCTTTCCTTCAAGGCAGTCAGCGGCAAACGCCTTCGCCGCCCGGACGATCTCATCCCGGCCGCCGTAGTTCAGACAGATGTTAACCTGACAACCATCGTACCCCTTGGAGATTTTCTCCGTCTCATGGCACAGCGCCCGGAGCTTGTCACTCAGCGGGGACAGATCGCCGAAAAACGCCATCTTGACCTTGTCCCTCGCCATGGTGTCGATGGCCTCATGGAGATATTTCTCCAAAAGATCCATGATGGCGTTCACCTCGTCCGCAGGCCGCTTCCAGTTCTCCGTAGAAAAGGCATACACCGTCAGGTAATCAAGTCCGATCTCTTTGGCAAAGGTCGCAACGGTGCGGAAGGTCTCCGCTCCGGCGGCGTGACCCGCCGTCCGTGGCAGCCCACGCTTTTTTGCCCAGCGGCCATTTCCGTCCATGATGATGGCGACATGCCGGGGTAGTGCCGTCATATCAACCTGCAGCTTTTCTGTTTTTTTTCGGGCAAATAATGCCATGTTCATCCATCCTATCCGCTATGAAAAGTATAATCAGCTTCCCGGGCCGTTAATCCCGTACAGGCGGTTCTTTGGTCAAAACAGCTGGGATAACGCACAAACGGGGCGCAATGCGCCCCGTATCGTGCCGTATTGGTCAGATCAGACCGCCATCAGTTCCTTTTCCTTTTCCGCAGTGAGATTGTCGATCTCCTTGCAGCGCTTGTCGGTCATGTCCTGAAGTTCTTTCTCCAGATCCTTCTGCACATCCTCGGTAATTTCGGCCTTTTTCTTGAGATCCTTCAGACTTTCCATGGCCTCGCGGCGGATGTTCCGGATGGCAACCTTGCCGCTCTCGCCGTACTTGCGCACCTGCTTGGTCAGCTCCACGCGGCGCTCCTCTGTGAGCTGGGGAAAGCTCAGGCGGATCATGCGGCCATCATTCTGGGGGTTGATGCCCAGATCAGAACTCTGGATGGCGCGCTCAATTCCCCGCAAGATGCTGGTGTCCCAAGGCTGGATGGCTAGGGTGCGGGGGTCGGGGGTAG
>CAYNEH010000198.1:0-3003 GCA_964396195.1 uncultured Oscillospiraceae bacterium | reverse complement strand
AACGCAACTTCCGCCCTTTTTCTCCAGCAGGTCGAACACGCCCTGTGCAATATTGATGGCCCCGAAATAGTTCAGTGAAATAATGAGCGGGATGTTTCCGCAGCCGCCGGAAACACCGGCGTTGCAGATCATGGCGTCCAGCCCGTCCGGGCACATTTCGTGGAGTCTGCGGACAACCTCTTTCCGCCCATCGGGGGAGGCAAGATCTGCGGTGATGTCGCCACCCTTGACGTCAATGTTGATTACTTCGTTGCCTTTTTCCTTCAGAATTTCTACCGTCCTTGCTCCGATGCCGCTGGAGCCGCCGGTGACAGCATAAATGCCCATATGAAAACCTCCTGTTCGGGTTCTGATTTAGCCAGCAAACATAGTATATGCCATTCGGAACTTTTTGTAAAGAAAAGTTTTGTTTTTAACAATGTTTTGCTATTTTTAGGCCTGTTTGATTGTTATTTAACAAACTAACACGCCATGTTTCCGGCGGAGATTTTATCCCTGCGGCCGACCGTTTTTCCATAAAAAAGCGCACGCCGCAATGGTTTGCGGCGTGCGCTTCTTCCTGACTCCGGGCAACTCAGGCCTCTCTCTTATAACCGGAGGGGCCCGACGCGTACAGGTCGTTCCCCCGGCTGTCAATGGCAACAGTGACGGCAAAGTCCTTCACTGTCATTTTTTTCACAGACTCGCAGCCCAGATCATCGAAGGCAATGACCTCCGCCGTCTCGATGTGCTTGGCGATGAGCGCGCCCGCGCCGCCCACGGCGGCGAAGTAGCATGCGCCGTTGCGAACGATGGCGTCCACCACTGCGGGCGAGCGACCGCCCTTGCCGATCATGGCCGTCAGGCCCAGATCCAGCAGACGGGGAGCGAAGCCGTCCATCCGGCTGGACGTGGTGGGGCCGCAGGCTCCCACCGCCATCCCCTGCTGACCCGGCGTTGGCCCGGCGTAGTAGATAACGGAGCCCTTCAGGGGAAACGGCGGCTCCTTGCCCGCGTCCAGCAGTTCAAAAATGCGCTTGTGTGCGGCGTCCCGGGCGGTGTAGATTGTGCCGGACAGGATGACCCGGTCCCCGGCTTCCAGCTCATTCACCCGGGCGGCCAGCTCATCAGTGGTCATAGTGATGGTGCGGCTCATTCCAGCTCCCCCCATTCTCTCAGGCGCTGGACGGCCTCGGAGCCGTCCTTCATGCCGTCCGCCAGCGTGCCGACGGACTTGAGCTGGCTGTCCAGTCCGTCCACCGCCTGCCGCAGCCGGTCGTACTGACCCAGAATGCCCGCCAGCCACTGGCGGGTCTCACATCGAATCTGCTCGGCTTCCGCCTGCGCCGCGTCCACGGTGGCCTGTGCCTTCTTATGGGCGTCCAGCTCCACGGTGGCCACCCGGTCTTTCAGCTCCTCGTAGCTTTTCGCCAGCGGCTCCAGCTGCTCCACCTGCGCCTGACGGCGGGACAGTTCCTGCTTGGCCACGCCCAGCTTGCTCTCCGCCTGACTCAGTTCGCCCCGAACCCGGGTCAGCGTCCGGGTGGATTCCTCCAACGACGCCCGAACCTGCGCCTCCTGCGCGTCCAGCGTCCCCTTTTCGTCCTGGAGCCCCGTCAGCGTGGCGGACAGCTCATCCCGCTCGGCGCGGAGCTTTTCCAGCTCCTCCTCCAGCGCGGCCACCTGTCTGTGGTGTTCGGCGTCCGCCCCCTCGATATAGTTCATCACGTCCCGGCGGTTGAAGCCGCCCAGCGTGGTGCGGAATTTATGGAGCACCTGTCCCATCCGTCATCGCCCTCCTGTCGAGCTGAAAATATTCTGTTGAAAGTGTACCACACTTCCGATCCGGTTACAATCCCTTTTCCCCGGTGAGCAGCCCCAGCATCGGCTCAAAATCCACACCCTCCCGCCGGGGGTAATCCTGAACCAGCGTCCTCCGGGCGCAGGCGGATACGAACCGGGCGGCCCTGGTCGCGGCGTCGGTGAGCCCCGCCCCCTGCACCAGCGCGCCGGTGAGGACGGAGGTAAAAATATCTCCTGTACCGTGGTACTCACCCTCCACCCGCTCCGCCATGGCAAAACCTGCCGTTCCGGTGCAGCGGTCATAGCAGGCCGCGCCCACCTGTCCCGGGCCGCCGGACACGCCGGTAAGCACCACGCTCCGCCGCCCGTCCGCCGACAGGGCCCGGGCAAGTTCCAGCCCCTCCGCCCCGTCTCCGGTGAGAGAACCGTAGTCAATACCCAGCAGAAACGCCGCCTCGGTAAGGTTGGGTGTGATGACGTCGGCATGGTCGCACAGGCTGCCCATAGCGGCGCACATCTCTTCGGTGCAGGTGGCGTACCGCCGCCCGTGGTCGCCAATCACCGGGTCGGCCCCCGCCACGCCGCCCTGCCGTTTCAAGGTATCCATGGCCAGCGCGGACAGCTCGATCTGCCGGGGTGACGCCATAAAACCGACATACACGCCGTCGAAGGTCAGGCACAGCCGCCGCCAGTGAGCGATAGTGCCCTCCATCTGCTCTGTCAGGTCCACGGACACATAGCCCTCGAAGCCGCCGGTGTGAGTGGACAGGTACGCGGTGAGAATGGGACAGCACTGCACCCCCATGGCGGACAAAACGGGGCTGACCACCGTCATGGAGCACCGGCCGAAGCCGGACAGATCGTGTATGGCCGCTACCCTGGGCGTGGTATGCATGGGAATCCCTCCGAAGCGAAATGATGTCCTCATTATACGACCCGTCCCGCCGGGCTGCAAGGGCTTTCGGGCGGGATCTGCGGAAAAATCCCGGACCACCCCCCGAGTTTTGCCGAATTTTTCTTTACAAGCCGATGCGGGATGAGGTATAATATATCCTGCATTTGCGGGTATGGCGGAATTGGCAGACGCGCAGGATTTAGGTTCCTGTGGAGCGATCCGTGTGGGTTCGACCCCCACTACCCGTACCACGTCGGAGCAAGCTTCATATCGCTTGCTCCGACTTTTTTATAAAAGTCAGAGCGCACTCATTTCGCTGCTCCTCC
>CAYNEH010000197.1:0-3017 GCA_964396195.1 uncultured Oscillospiraceae bacterium | reverse complement strand
CCGGGCTGTTCGCGACGGCTCCGCGCTTAAATACGATGCATCGCGTCGAAAATATCCTCCCGCTGGACGTGAATGTCCAGCCCGCGCTCCTTGCCGGCGGCGGTCAGCTCCTCCTTGAGCCGGGCAAAGGACACGTTGGCGGCAGAGGTGTCCACCAGCATGATCATGGTGAAGTACTCCTGCAGAATAGTCTGGCTGATATCCAGCACGTTGACGTTTTTCTCGCTGAGCAGGGCGCAGACGGCGGCAATGATGCCCACCTGATCCCTGCCTATCACGGTGACGATGGCTCGCATGATAATTCCTCCTGTATATTCGGACTTCGTCCGTTATTTCATCCCAGATCGTCCAGCGTCAGGCTGAACGCGCCGCCCAGCTGCTCTAAAAACCAGTCAACCTCTTCCATCTCCATGGTCCGGAGGACCAGAAGCGTCTCGTCTGCGGCCCGGCGGAACTCGGTGTTGCCCGCCTTGAGCTCCTCCTGACACTTGAGCCACGCGGCCAGCTTGTCCGCCGCCTTCACATACCGGCGAACGGTCTCGTCGCTCTCCCGCACCAGCGGCTCGTAGGCGGGCACCAGCTCGGCAGGCAGCATGGACAGCAGCTTGTCCTGCGCCACCGCCTCCACCTGCTTGTAGGCGTCCTTGATGCCGGGGTTGAAGTATTTGATGGGGGTGGGCATATCGCCGGTGATGATCTCCGGCGCATCGTGGAACAGCGCCGCGGCGGCGGCTTTGTCGGGATCCAGCGCCTTGTGGAACACGTCCCGGCCGATGACCGCCAGCGCGTGGGCCAGCACAGCTACCTCGTAGCTGTGCTCCTCCACGTTTTCCGTCCGGGTGTTGCGCATCAGCGCCCAGCGGGCGATGTAGCGCATCCGGAAGATATAGGCAAAAAAGCTGTGGCTCACAGCAGCCCCTCCTCGTCAAAGCTCTCCCGCTGGGGCAGGTCGTCCGCCGCGGCGGAGACCAGCACCTTTCTCCGCCACGGGCCCCAGAAATAGCGTGCCTCCGCCAGAATGATGGAATAGACCCAGCCAAAGGGCATGCTGATCCACACTGCCGCGCCGCCGACGGGGGTCAGATAGGCCATGATATAGGCCGCGCCACAGCGGATGATCAGACTGGTGATGGTGTTGACAGCGGTGAACATCACATCGCCCGCACCCTGAAGCACACCGTTGGTGATAATATACACGCAGAATACGAGGAACCACGGGGAGACAAACCGGAGGTACCGCACGCTGACGGCCAGCGTGTCGCCGCTGACGCCGAACAGTCCGGCCAGCGGTGCGGCAAAGGCATAGGCGATGACCGCCACGACGGCGCAGGTAATAAGTCCCATGCCCTGCGTGGCCCGGAAGCCCCGGCGCACCCGATCCGCCCTGCCCGCGCCGACGTTCTGGCCCGTAAAGGTGGACATACCCACGTTGAAGGAGAAAATGGGGATGAGCACGAAGTTCTCCACCCGCATGGCGGCGGTAACCGCGGCGGTGAGGGCAAAGGTATTGATCACCCGCTGAATGGCGATATGGCCGGAGGAAATGACGCACTGCTGGAGTGTGGTGGGAATGCCCAGCTTCAGCGCCAGCAGGCCCTTGTCCTTATGGAACCGGAACTCACCCTTGGCAAACCGGAGCAGCGGATACTTTTTGAACATATAGATAATGCTCACCACGGCGGACAGTGCCTGCGCGATGACGGTGGCGATGGCTACGCCGGGCACGTCCCAGTGGAATACCACCACAAACACCAGATCCAGCACGATGTTGGTCACGGAGGACACCAGCAGAAAGTACAGCGTGGCGGAAGAGTCCCCCAGCGAGCGCAGGATGAAAGACACAATGTTGTACGCGAACTGGAACACCAGGCCGAAGCAGTAAATGGAGAAATAGGCCGTGGCGTCCGCCAGAAAGACCTCCGGCACGCTGAGGATGTGGACCAGCGTCCACCGCGCCACCACGCCGCCCACCACGGACAGAATCAGTCCCACGGCGATGACGAGGATCAGCGACGTGGACACCGCCTGCCGCATATCGTCGTACCGCCGGGCGCCGTACATCTGGGCAATGAGGATGGAGCAGCCGGTGCTCATCCCCATGGCGATGGCCAGAAACAGCATGGTCACCGGCGAGCAGGTACCCACGGCAGACAGGGCGTTCTCACTCACGAAGTTGCCGACAATAATTCCGTCCACGGCGTTGTATAACTGTTGGAGAAAGTTTCCCGCCATCAACGGGAGGGTAAACAAAAGGATGATCTTCCACTCGGTTCCCTCTGTCATCGTCCGGACCTTAGACACACAATCACGCTCTTTTCACGTTTTATTAAAGGTTAGTATAACATTTTACCCGGAAAAAGTAAACGTACCAATATGTGCAGAAATTGAAAAAGAGAGCGCCCGGGCAGACGCTCTCCTTGTCCCATTGCACAATCATCCTGTCACCGGGCGGCGGCCGCGGCAAACCGCTCCACCTTTTCCCTGAAAGCGTGCTCCGCGGCTCCGTCGCCGTGGACAACAACCTTTACCGGCACGGAGAGATCAATGGAGAACATGCACATGATGGACTTTCCGTTGACCACATACCGTCCGGAGAGCACATCGATCTCCGACGGGCAGGCGGCGGCCGCGTCCACGAAGTCCTTCACATCCGACACAGAGGTAAGCAATACCTGAAATTCCATATTCAGTTCCTCCTATACAAACTTCAAGTTCACTGGTATAATAGTAAAACGAAATCAAAAATTTGACAAGGGGAAATTCCATGAAAGTCGCCATTTATACGCTGGGCTGCAAGGTCAACCAGTTTGAGACCGCCGCCATGGAGCGGGAGCTCATCGCCCGGGGCCACGAGCTGGTATCCTTCGACGATTCGGCGGACGCCTATATCGTAAACACCTGCACCGTCACGGCGGTGAGCGATAAAAAATCCCGCAACACCATCCGCCGGGCACAGAAGCGCAGCCCGCAGGCGGTGGTAGCCGTCTGCGGCTGCTACGGCCAGACAGATCCGGATG
>CAYNEH010000196.1:0-3064 GCA_964396195.1 uncultured Oscillospiraceae bacterium | reverse complement strand
GGTTCCCGGAAGACTGCAAGGTCGTCGTGTTCACGAACACCTACGACTACTACTACTGGAACCCCACGCCTGTCACCCCTGACCTGAACACCGAGGATCACGTGGCCTACATCATCGGCTTCACCGACGGCACCATCCGCCCCGAGGCCAACATCACCCGCGGCGAGGTGGCCACCATCTTCTTCCGCCTGCTCACCGATGAGGCCCGCACCCAGTACTGGAGCCAGACCAACTCCTACTCCGACGTCCCCGCCGATATGTGGTGCAACAACGCCATCTCCACGCTGAGCAACATGGGCATCATCAACGGCTATCTGGACGGCACCTTCCGTCCCAACGCCCCCATCACCCGCTCCGAGCTGACCAAGATCGCCGTGAGCTTCTTCAAGTACGCCGACATGAACAAGTTCGCCTATGACGGACGGTTCCCCGACGTCAAGGGTACTGAGTGGTACGCCAACTATCTGGCTGCCGCCGTGGAGTTCGGCCTCATTGAGGGCGACGGCAACGGCTACTTCCGTCCCAACGACCCCATCACCCGTGCCGAGACCTGCACCATCGTCAACCGCACCCTGGGCCGCAAGCCCGACGCGGCGCACCTGCTGGCCGACACCGTGATGATCACCTGGCCGGACAACAGCAACGTCAACGCCTGGTACTACGCCGCCATGCAGGAGGCCACCAATTCCCACGACTACACCTGGACCACCGTGAACCAGGAGAAGGTGGAGAACTGGACCGCCAAGCTGACCGAGCGTGACTGGGCCGCGCTGGAGCGCATGTGGTCCAACGCCAACTCCGCCCCCGGCGGCGAGGTCATGGACTGATCTCCCTCCGCAAAGCGGAACAAAGCATCACTAAAAGCCCCGCCGCCTGATCCTCAGGCGGCGGGGCTTTCCCCGTTTTTACGGCCCCTCCGGGCGGGAACGGCACCCGTTTCCGGTTCCTTTCAGATTCAATAGTCAAACTGCTGGATTTGACCCGCCCTAAAACACAAAAACGCTGAAAAAGCGTCTCCGCACCACGATAAACTTGACATTATCACCGCCCTATGCTACTATTCAGGGTAGAAGTTAGCCAACTAAATTATGTGTCCGAGGCTCCGGCCTTCCCTCTCTTCGGGCCGCGGTCCGGGCGGATAATGCGGTTGGGAACTTGACCATTTTCAATCTTACGCGTGACCTATTTATATCAAGGAGGAATTTATCATGAGCAAGCCCTTGGCCGATTATGTCAAGCTCCCCGGTTTTGACGAGTACAAAGAGTGGTTTAAGGCTTTCGCCGACCTGAAGCGTGAGGACGGCATCCTGCAGATCACCTGGAAGACCAACGACGGCCCCATGCATCACAGCGGCATGTCCCATCGCGCTATGAGCCAGCTGACCCGCGTTGTCTCCATGGACTGGGAGAACGAGATCATCATCTACACCCACATCGGTGACAACTGGATGATCGAGTCCGATGCCAACGGCTGGGAGACCTATGCCGAGCTGCCCACTCAGCGTTTCCAGCACCAGTACTTCGACGACACCAACCTGATCAAGAACATGGTGTTCGATCTGGACGTTCCCACCATCGGCGCTCTGCCCGGCCCCGGCTTCCACTGGGATTCCGCTTTCCTGTGCGACGTGACCATCTGCTCCGAGGACTGCAAGATCGAGGTTCCCCACGCTCAGGGCGGTCTGGTTCCCGGCGACGGCATGGGCCTGATGGCTCAGCACTATCTGGGCACCAAGCGCGGCAACTACTACATGATGACTTCCCGTCAGATCACCGCTCAGGAGATGCTCGCCGCCGGTATGGTCAGCGAGGTCGTCGAGAAGGGCAAGGTCCTGGACCGCGCCTGGGAGATCGCCCGTATGTGGAAGACCATGCCCTATGAGAACCGCACCATCATGTCCAACCTGGCCAAGCGTCCTCTGAAGAAGCTCTTCGTCGAGGATCTGAAGCTGCACACCGTTTCCGAGCAGTACGGCTCCCTGCTGCGTATCGCCGCCGGCGATCTGGGCGACGAGAACTCCGCTCAGCAGGACGAGAAGTACATCAGCCGCGTGAACGACTGGCGCTATGCCACCCACGACATGGAGCAGCCCCAGACTGCCGAGTCTTGGCGCGACATGCCCAAGAAGGCCGGCGAGTGGTTCAAGAAGGTCGAGGCTGGCGAGATCGAGAACCCCTATGTGTACGAGCACAGCAACGAGCCCGACTGGTACAACGCTTTCTAATTAACCCCCCTGCAACTTCAAAAGCGCCGGTTCGCACCGCGAACCGGCGCTTTTTTGCGCCCGGAATAAGAGATGCGGCTCCTCCCCGCCCTGCGCCCCCGCGGCGGGACGCCACGCAGACAATCAGTAAACTGCGGCATAACGGCGCGGTTATCCCGCACATCTGCGGCAACTATGTCCATTGACAATCCGGCCCGCCTGCGTATAATATGGTTGTATCCCAAATGGGAAAGGAGCGGTGTGTTATGGAACTGGAACTGACCCGCAAGCAGTTCCGCCGTCTGCTGGACATGGTATATATCGGGAACTGGATTCTGAACTCCACCCGGGGCGATGACCGCTTCAAGGACTACGACGACGTGGAGAGTCTTCTCTTCGCCCGGGCCGCCAAAGAGGGCATGCCCACGCTGGCGGAGACGTACCAGGGCGAGGTGATCCCCTCCCGGGCCTTTGCCGAGGGCGGCATCCACGAGGCGATCATGGACTACGAAAACAACGTGTTTTTTGAGATACTGGCCGAGGATCTGGCCCGCCGGGACATGGATGACGTGCCCATCGACGAGAGCAATTACGACGAGCTGACATCCCGCATCGACGCCTATATCGATGAGTTCGAGGCCCACGGCACCGACAACATCACAGTGGACTGCTGACTGCTCAGAAATGCACGCATTTCTGAGCGGGGATGCTGGCCGCCGTGTCTCCAACAGTGGAAACGATATGTCTGACCGTCCGAAATCTCCGGAGAAATTGAATTTCTCCGGAGATTTTTTGCTCCGTACTTCTTAGCACACTGGCGCTTTTTCTGCGAAAAGAGCCGATGTTTTTGTAATTTCTCC
>CAYNEH010000195.1:0-3075 GCA_964396195.1 uncultured Oscillospiraceae bacterium | reverse complement strand
ATTTAAGCGCGGAGCCGTCGCGAACAGCCCGGCATAGTTCACTGATTTATAATGCTAAGGAGTCACCAACATGCTCAACAACAGTGATATTTTAAGCACAATCAAGATGATTGACCAGCAGCATCTGGATATCCGCACCATCACCATGGGTATCTCCCTGCTGGACTGCTGCGACCCGGATCCTGCCGCCGCCTGCCGGAAGATCTACGACAAGATCACCACCAGCGCGGAAAAGCTGGTACGCACCGGCGAGGACATTGAGAACGAGTACGGCATCCCCATTGTCAACAAGCGCATTTCCGTTACCCCCATGGCGCTGGTGGCCGGGGCATCCCGCACTGCGGACTATGTCCCCTTCGCGCAGGCTATGGACAAAGCCGCAAAGGCCACCGGCGTGAACTTCATCGGCGGCTTTTCCGCGCTGGTGCAGAAGGGCATGACCGAGGGTGACAAAAAACTTATCGCGTCCATCCCTGAGGCACTGGCGGTGACGGAACTGGTGTGCTCCTCCGTCAACGTGGGCTCCACCAAGGCGGGCATCAACATGGACGCTGTGCGGCTCATGGGCGAGACCATCAAGGCCGCCGCAGACCGCACCGCCGACCGGGGCGGCTTCGGCTGCGCCAAGCTGGTGGTGTTCTGCAACGCGGTGGAGGACAACCCCTTTATGGCGGGCGCCTTCCACGGCGTAGGCGAGGCGGAGCGCGTCATCAACGTGGGCGTATCCGGCCCAGGCGTGGTGCACCATGCCTTGCAGGCGGTGAAGGGACAGCCCTTCGACGTGGTGGCGGAGACCATCAAGAAGACCGCGTTTCAGGTCACCCGCATGGGTCAGCTGGTGGCCAGGGAGGCCAGCGACCGGCTGGGCGTGCCCTTCGGCATCGTGGACCTTTCCCTTGCCCCCACCCCCGCCATCGGCGACAGCGTGGCTCGCATTCTGGAGGAAATGGGCCTTGAGGTGTGCGGCGGCCACGGAACCACGGCGGCGCTGGCTCTGCTCAACGACGCGGTGAAGAAGGGCGGCGTCATGGCGTCCTCCTCCGTGGGCGGCCTGTCCGGTGCGTTCATCCCGGTGAGCGAAGACGAGGGAATGATCGCCGCCGCCCAGTCCGGCGCGCTGACGCTGGAGAAGCTGGAGGCCATGACCTGTGTGTGCTCCGTGGGCCTTGACATGATCGCCGTCCCCGGCGACACCACGGCGGCCACCCTGTCCGCCATCATCGCCGACGAGGCGGCCATCGGCATGATCAACACCAAGACCACCGCCGTGCGCATCATCCCCGCCCCCGGCAAGAAGGTGGGCGACGTGGTTGAGTTCGGCGGTCTGCTGGGTTCCGCCCCTGTCATGCCCTGCCACACCGGCTCCGCCGAGGCATTCGTGGCCCGGGGCGGCCGTATTCCCGCCCCCATGAACAGCCTTAAGAACTAAAGGAGGAGAACCTCATGAACATCGACCGCACCGTATACACCGGCCGCCCGGCGGATCGCCGCAGCCAGCCGGAGGAGGACATCTACGACAAGCTGGACGAGCTTGCCATTGCCTACACCCGGGTGGATCACGACCACGCCGACACCATGGAGGACTGCCGCCTGATCGAGTCCGTGCTCGGGGCGCAGATCTGCAAGAACCTGTTCCTCTGCAACCGGCAGCAGACTCAGTTCTACGTGCTGATGATGCAGGGGGAGAAGCCGTTCAAGACGAAATTCCTGTCCGCCCAGCTGGGCTGCGCCCGGCTGTCCTTTGCCGACGCGGAGCACATGGCTGAGTATCTCCACACCACTCCCGGCTCCGTGTCCGCGCTGGAGGTGCTGTTCGACCGCGACAATAAGATCCAGCTGGTCATCGACAAGCCGCTGATGGCGGAGGAGTACATCAGCGGTCATCCGGGTCTGAGCACCTCCACCCTGAAGCTGCGGCGGGAGGATCTCCTGCGGTACGTCCGTGCCTGCGGCCACGAGCCGGTGGTGGTGGATTTGCCGGAACAGATAGAAGAATAAAACATCAGCCCGGCGGAGCTTCGGCTCCGCCGGGCTGTACCGCGTTTTGAAAAGAGTTGTCCGTTTCGCTTTTTCTCCAACGGGAAACATTGTACACGGAAAAAAGATCATTCAAATAAACAGGAGGGAACTTATATGCTGAAACTGGATTTGACGCAGGCAGAGCCGTTCATCCGGGAACCGGTGGCTCCGTCTGAAATCGCCGCTGCCCGGCAGTCGCTGCTGGACGGAACCTGTGCGGGCAGCGACTTCACCGGCTGGGTGCGGCTGCCCCTGGACTATGACAAGGAAGAGTTCGGCCGCATTCAGGCCGCCGCCGAGCGTATTCAGAAGGACAGCGAGGTGCTGGTGGTCATCGGCATCGGCGGCTCCTATCTGGGGGCCCGGGCAGTGCTGGAGCTGCTGAAAAGCCCCAACTACAACCTGCTGCCCAAGGACACGCCGGACGTATTTTTCATCGGCAACGGTCTGTCCGGCGACGCGGTGGAGGAGACAATCCGTCTCATCGGCGACCGGGACTGGTCCATCAACGTCATCTCCAAGTCGGGCACCACGCTGGAGCCCGCGCTGGCCTTCCGCATTTTCCGGAGCCTGCTGGAGAAAAAGTATGGCCGGGACGGGGCGAAAAGCCGCATTTACGCCACCACCGACAGGGTCAGGGGCGCCCTGAAATCGCTGGCGGACGCCGAGGGCTGGGAGACCTTCGTGGTGCCCGATGACGTGGGCGGGCGGTTCTCCGTCCTCACTGCCGTGGGTCTGCTGCCGCTGGCGGCGGCGGGGGTGGATATCGAGGCACTGATGGGCGGTGCGGCCGCCGAGATGGACGAGTGCCTGACCAATGAGAACAGCGCCGCCGTCCGGTACGCCGCCGCTCGATCCGCCCTCTACCGGGCAGGGAAGAAGATCGAGGTGCTGGCCTTTTCCGAGCCGTCCTTCCGCTTCTTCTGCGAGTGGTGGAAGCAGCTTTACGCCGAGAGTGAGGGCAAGGACGGCAAGGGCCTGTTCCCGGCGGGGCTGGAGCTTACCGCAGACCTCCCCTCCATCGGCCAGTATCTTCAGGACGGCGAGCGGGACCTG
>CAYNEH010000194.1:0-3085 GCA_964396195.1 uncultured Oscillospiraceae bacterium | reverse complement strand
GTTCCATGGTGCTGGGCAGCCCCGCCACCGTCCGCCGCCCCCTGACGGAGGAGGAGATTGAGGGCAACCGCCGCAACGCCCGGGCCTATCTGGAGAAAAAGGAGCTGTACCGATGAGCGAAGATATTCAGGAGCTGCGCGGGCAGATTGATGTCATCGACCGGCAGCTCACCGAGCTGTTCCGGCAGCGGATGGCTGTCACCAGGAAGGTGGGCGAGTACAAGGCCGCCCGGGGCCTGCCCGTGCTGGACCGCGCCCGGGAAAAGCAGGTGCTGGCCGCCAAGGCCGCACTGGTGGGGGATGATCTCCGGGCGGACATCACCACATTGTTCGAGACCATCATGGCCCTGTCCCGCCGCCAGCAGGCGGCGCTGGCCGACGACGGCGCGTGGATCCGGACCCACCGGGAGGCGTGGTCTGCCTGCCGCATTCCACCCGCCGATCCCCGGGTGCTGTATCAGGGGGAGCCGGGGGCCTACGCCGAGGAGGCGGCAGTCCGGTTCTTCGGCCCGGACTGCCGCCGGAGCAATACCGCCACGTGGGAGGACATTTTTGTGGCCCTCCGGGACGGACAGGCGGATTACGGCGTGCTGCCCATTGAGAACAGCTCCACCGGCTCCATCAATCAGGTCTACGACCTGCTGGCCCGGTACGGCGCGTACATCGTGGGGGAGCAGACCATCCGGGTGGAGCACTGCCTCATGGCTCCGGCCGGAGCCACCCTTGATACCGTCCGGCTGGTGTGTTCTCACGAGCAGGGCCTGTTCCAGTGTGAGGATTTCCTAAAGCAGCACCCCCAGTGGCAGCGCAAAGCCATGCTCAACACTGCCGCCGCAGCCAAGTGGGCGGCAGACAGCGGGGACGTGACCGTGGCCGCCATCGGCTCCCGCCACGCCGCCGGGCTGTACGGCCTCACCATTCTGGCCGAGGGCGTGAACACCAACCGGGAGAATTTCACCCGCTTCGTGGTGGTCTCCCCCCTGCCGGAGCTGCGGGAGGGCCGCAACAAGATCAGCGCCATGTTCACGCTGGCTCACGAAAGCGGCACCCTTCACCGCATCATGACGGTGTTCGCCACCGGCGGGCTGAACATGATGAAGCTGGAGTCCCGTCCCATCCCCGGCCGGAGCTGGGAGTACCGTTTCTTCGTGGACTTCACCGGCGATCTGGCCGCCTACGGCATGGACAGCATTCTCCGGGAGATGAGTCAGTGCGCCGAGACCCTGCGCATCCTCGGCAACTACAAGGCTGACGACACGGAGTGAGGCAGCTATGAAAAACATCGTTCTCATCGGCATGATGGGCTGCGGCAAGTCCTCCATCGGCCGCCGTCTGGCGCTGGCGCTGGACCGGGAGCTGGTGGACACCGACGAACTCATCGAGCGGCGCGCGGGTATGTCCGTTTCCGACATTTTCGCCCAAAAGGGCGAGAACTTTTTCCGGGACGAGGAACTGAGTGTAAGCGAGGAACTTGCCCTGCGGCAGAATCTCATCATCGCCTGCGGCGGCGGCCTTCCCCTGCGGCCGGACTGCATCGCCGGCCTGAAGCACAGCGGCATCGTGTTCTGGCGGGACCGGGACCCCGGCGAGACCTATGACATGCTGGACGTCTCCGGTCGCCAGCTGGCTCAGCAGGGGCGGGACGCCTTTCTGGCGCGCTACGCCCAGCGCGCCCCCATTTACGGATCGTGGGCGGACTATGTCATCCGCGGCGCGGACAGCGCCGAGGCCGCCGCCCGGATGATTCTCGACATTTTACAGCGGGAGGAGAACTGCACATGAACTTTCTCATCATCAACGGCCCAAACCTGAACCTGCTGGGCAAGCGGGAGCCGGGTATCTACGGCAAGTCCAGCTACGCCGACCTGTGCGCCCTCATCGAGGGGTACGCAAAGGAGCATGGCTCCACCGCCCGCTGCTACCAGTCCAACCACGAGGGGGCCATCATCGACGAGATCCACGCCGCCGACGGCGTGTACGACGCCATCATCATCAACCCCGGTGCATACACCCATTACAGCTACGCCATTCTGGACGCACTGAAGGCGGTGGACGTCCCAGCCTACGAGGTCCACATCAGCCACATCGACCAGCGGGAGCCATTCCGGGCCATTTCCGTCACCGCCCCCGCCTGTGTGGGCCAGATTTACGGGCTGGGCTTCGACGGCTACCTCCGGGCCATGGACCACTTTCTGAACCAGACCGCCGACGCCCCCCGGCTGTGCGTCATCGGCGACCCGGTGGCCCACTCCCTGTCCCCGAAGATACAGGCCGCCATGCTGGCGGCCCTCGGCCGCCCGGGCAGCTACACCGCCCAGCATGTTGCCGCCGATGAACTGCCCGCCTTTCTGGAGCGGGTCCGGGCAGGGGAGTTCACCGGCTTCAACGCCACCATGCCCCATAAGCAGGCCCTTTACGAGCTGGTAGACCGGCGGGACGAGAGCGCGGAACGCACCGGCTCGGTGAACACAGTCTGTCTGCGGGACGGACAGCTCTGGGGCTTCAGCACCGACGGGGACGGCTTTGTTGCCGCACTTGAGCAGCAGGGCCACGCCGTGGCCGACCGCTCCGTCACCCTTCTGGGGGCGGGGGGTGCGGCCCGCTCCGTGGCCCCGGCGCTGCTCCGGGCGGGGGCCAGCCGGGTGACGGTGTGCGCCCGGGACGACGCAAAGGCATCCGCTCTGTGCCATGCTGCAGGCGGCGGCATGAGCCACGCGGGCTTCGACCCCGCCACCCTGTCTCAGATGGCGGAGTCCACCCAGATTCTCATCAACTGCACCAATCTGGGTATGACCGGGCTGGGGCAGTTTGCCGACCTGACCTTCGTGGACTTCCTCCCGGCGGATGCCGTGGTGTGCGACCTTATTTACGACCCGGCAGAGACAGAGCTGCTCCGCCGAGCCCGGGAGCGCGGCCTTGCCACCATGAACGGACTGCCCATGCTGGTGTGGCAGGGGGTTCTGGCGCTGGAGCAGTTTCTGGGCGGCGCGCCGCTGGACCGGAAGGCCATGGCGGACGCGGCCTTCGCCGCGCTGGAGCGCTGAGAGCATCAAAACGGACGGAGCGGGATTTTTCGCTCCGTCCGT
>CAYNEH010000193.1:0-3109 GCA_964396195.1 uncultured Oscillospiraceae bacterium | reverse complement strand
CGGCGATGGCGATAACCACCCGCTGGCGCATACCGCCGGAAAATTCGTGGGGATACTGCTTGTAGCGGCGCTCCGGCTCGTCGATGCCCACATCGCTCAGCACCTCGAGGACGGCCTTTTTTGCCGCATCACCGCGAAGGCCCTGATGAAGCTCCACCGCCTCCTGAATTTGTTTGCCGATGGTTTTCAGGGGGTTCAGGGATGTCATGGGATCCTGAAGCACCATGGCAATCTCCCGGCCGCGAATCTTGAGCCATTCCTTGTCGGTGCGGAATTTCGTCAGGTCGTCACCGTGGTAGAGAATAGCGCCGCCGTCGATATAGCCGTTGCCGTCCAGCAGGCCCATAAAGCTCTTGACGAACACGGACTTGCCGGAGCCGGACTCACCCACGATGGCGAGGCTCTCCCCCTGATAGACGTCCAGCGAGACGCCCCGGATCGCGTGAAGCACCTGACCCCGGAGGGTGAATTTCACGTCCAGATTCTGAACGGAAAGAATGATGTTGTCTGTATTATTCATGGAATCACTCCTTGCGGGGCTGTGTCCCGCAGAGTCTGGCGGCGTAACGCCTTCGCGTCCGGAGACGGACGGCACCCTTATACGTGGTTCTTCGGGTCTGCCGCATCAGCAAAGGCGTTGCCGATGATGTAAAACGAGACGGTGATGACCGCCAGCACGATGACCGGGAAGAACAGCTGGTACCGCAGGGCGGGAACCATCATCACCTGACGGCCCGCGTTGATGAGGTTGCCCAGCGACGGGGTGTCCAGCGGAAGGCCGATGCCGATGTAGGTGACGAACACTTCGTTGCCGATGGCGGAGGGGATGGACAGCGCCATGCGCATGGTGATGACGCTCACCAGATAGGGCAGCAGGTTCTTGACGATAATCCGGCCTGTGCCGGTGCCCAGGCAGCGGGAGGCGAGGTTATAATCCCGATCCCGGATGATGATGATCTGGTTGCGGATGAACCGGGCCATTCCAAGCCAGCCCGTCAGGCACAGGGCGAACACGATGGTGCCCACGCCGGGGTTCATGATATAGGAGATGAGAATGAGCAGCAGGGTCTGGGGCACATTGTCGCAGATGTTGTAAAGCTCGGTGAAGAAGAAGTCCAGCTTGCGGACATAGCCCCACAGCACGCCCATGAGGATGCCGATGACCGCCTCCACCACAGCCACGGAGAAGCCGATGAACAGGGATGTGCGGGTGCCGGACCAGATGCGGGACCAGATGTCCTGCCCCAGATTGTTGGTGCCGAAGATAAAGCCCTGCTCGCCGGGGGCGAGGTTGGCCAGTGTCCGGCCGTTTTCCGCGAAGTTGATGGTAATGGGATCCCGCTGGCCGGGAAGATAGGGCTGGATAAAGGTGAAGGCCAGCGTGGCCACCATGATGACGAGGAAGAACACGGCCACCTTGTTCTTGAAGAAGGCCCGGAGGGTGGCGCCCCAGTAGGAGTAGTTGGAATAGCCGCCCCGCTCCGCCCGTTCGGCGTCGAACCCGGCAAAGGAGAACAGTTCGTCGTCGGTCATGTCGGCGGCGGTGAGCTCACGCTCCAGCTGTTTGGACAGCGCGTCGCTCAGCTGGTCGGTTTTCTGGTCGCGATAGCGTTTCATCAGCGGGCGCCCTCCTTTTTGGCAAAACTGATCCGGGGGTCGACAATGCCCATGAGGATGTCACCGAACAGCAGGCCGAGAATCGAAATTGCGGCATACACCAGCACCAGCGCCTGCACCAGCGTGTTGTCCTGACGCTTGATGGCGGTGACCAGCAGTCCGCCCATGCCGGGGATGGAGTAGAGGGACTCCACGTACAGGGAGCCCATGAGGGTAAACAGAATGGAGTTGGGGATGTACTGAATCAGCGGGACGATGGCATTGCGGAACACGTGGTTCCGGGAGATGGCGCCGCCGGGCACGCCCTTGGCCCGAGCCAGTCGGATGTAGTCCTTGTTGGACTCATCCACCATGTACCGGCGCAGCCACATGGCATAGTAGGCGATGTTGCCGATGGACAGGGAGAAGATGGGCAGCAGATAGCTGCGCAGCTCCCCCTGCGTGAACAGCATGGGCAGCTTCAGCGCCGACTGGGAGCCGGCGAACTGGATGAGGATGTGGTACGCCGCCGACGGTACCGCCTGAATGAGGACGATGAACAGCGTACCCAGGCGGTCGCCGATCTTGAAGCGGGTTCGGGTGCTCCGGGCCATGAGAATGCCCAACGGCAGGCCCAGCGCCAACGAGATACACAGCGAGATCAGCCCCAATTGCAGCGAAATCGGTATCTTTTCGGCAATGATGGTGTTGATGGACACGCCCTTGCGGTACACATTGGACACGCCCAGATCGCCGCGGGCCAGCTGGCCCAGAAAACGCCACAGCTGCTTGGGCAGCGGGTCCTTCAGACCCAGCTGGGTGAGTTTGACGTCAATCTGTGTCTGGCTGAGCTTGTCGTAATTTTCGAAGTAGCCCTCGATGGGCATGAGCCGCAGCAGCGAGAAGATGACGATGATGATAATCAGCATGGTGACAATGGAGCGCAGCACCCGCTTTAAGATGTACTTTGCCACAGAAAGGACCTCCTTGGTGGGGAGAGGTTGGGCCGAAGCCCCCGCATCCATGCCCCGGCGGGACACAGGTGCGGGAGTTCCGGACTGCGCGGAAAGGAAGAGCCCGGAAAAGGGCCCTTCCTTTCCGTATGAAAATCCAAATTGCCCGGCAAGCCGGAAAAGTGCGGGGAATGATCAGCCCTTGGCAGCGGCCAGCGCGTCTTCACGCTCGCTCAGCCAGGTCTGGTAGGCGGCCTCAAATTCGTCCATACCCATGGAGGACTCCAGCAGGTGCTGGCCCTTATAGCGGTAAGAGGCGAAACCGAAGGCGGCGTAGGAGCCCTCGAAGGGGTTGAGCTTGGAGAAGGAATACTCCCGCTGGCTGGTGTGGACGGGGATGGCAAAGCCGTGATCCAGCAGGACGGCCTCGGCCTCGGCAAAGGTTTCGTACCGAGACTCATCGTCATCGTTGATAGTCAGCGCGGTCTTCACCAGATCCAGATACTCCTGATAGTAAGCCTGAGTGGTGGAATCCTCGCTGCGGTAGATGAAGCTGTACT
>CAYNEH010000192.1:0-3110 GCA_964396195.1 uncultured Oscillospiraceae bacterium | reverse complement strand
TTGTCGGCGGCGGCCAGCTGGAACGCCGTGCGCTCCACGATGACGGCTTTGCCGCAGACGGGACAGATGTATCCGATTGTTCTTTTTTCCTCGGGCATAAAAAGGCCCTCCTGAATCTCAATATTATAGCTCAAGTATATCACAGAAAACGAAAATTTTCCATTGCCAAACCGCAGACAGTGTCTGTTTTTTGAAAAATCGCGGGCGGAGCTTTGCTGCGCCCGCGATCCGGACTGTCAAAAGTTGTTTTCAACTGAAAAGGTGAAAGCCTCGTATGATTTATGTGATCTTCAAAATCTTCGGAAGCAGCACCTACGCAAGGCCGTAGCAGGTCACCGCACCCGCAAGGCCGTTGACAGTTGCGATCAGGGGGCGGCGACAGAGCGTTTGTTTGGAAAAGAAAATCCCCCGGAGCACCGCTCCGGGGGATCTCGTTTTATTCGCTCTGTTTTTTACCCGTCCACACGGCAGATCTGCGCGGCCAGCTCCGCGACCCGGGTGCGCAGGGTATCCGGGGCCACGATCTCCACCCCCGGGCCGAAGGACAGCAGATAGCCGTACAGCCAGCTGTCCTCGGGCAGGGTCACCCGGACCTCCAGCCGCCCGTCGGGCAGCTCGGTGATGCAGTCCGGGCTGAATTCGTCGTTCACCCGGTAGGCAAGGCCCGGCGCGAACCGCAGTATGCAGTCTGCCCGGAACAGGGGCGGGATCTCGCCGGAAAAGTCGATCTCCGGCGGCTTCAGCCGGCGGTGGAACTGCCGGTCGGTCACTTCAACGTCCAGCATCCGGGTCAGGCGGAAGGTGCGGAAATCCTCCCGGAACAGGTCGTAGCCCTGCAAATACCAGCCCTGCCCCTTGAACACCAGCCGGGCGGGGTAGACCTGCCGGGGCAGGGTTTCGCCGTGGGAGCTGGCGTAGCGGAACTCGACCTCCCGCCGCCGGTCGATGGCCTCCCGCAGGCGGCGGAACAGCTCGTTGTCCCAGCCATTGCTGCCCCAGCGGGTCAGGTTTACCTGAAGCCAGTCCTCGTCCTCCCGGCGGAACAGGGCGGACAGCTTGGACACCATCTCGTCCCCTTCCGCTCCGGGCAGGGCCTTGAGGGCCAGCAGCAGCTGCCGCTGCTCCTCCTCGGAGAAGGCCGCCCGGTCCAGCACGTACCCGTCCATGAGGGACACGCCGCCCCCCTTGCCCCGGGCAGTGCACACCGGCACCCCGGCGGCGGACAGGGCGTCCACGTCCCGGTAGACGGTGCGGACGGACACCTCCAGCTTTTCCGCCAGTTCCCCGGCGGTGAGCCGCCCGTTTTCCAGCAGCAGATATACCATTTGAAACAGTCGGTTGGCGGACATGGGCACTCTCCCCTTGTCATGTTTTGTCCAGTATAGCACAACGGCGGAGAAAATGGTGGATTTGCGCGAAAATAGGCGGAATGCACAACGCATTTTTCTAAAAACCGTGCCGGAGCATCAAAAAACGCGCGGCGGATGTACTCCGCCGCGCGTTTTTTCATGTTTACCGATAGCTCTCCGCCAGTTCTTTGAACTTTGGCAGGGCCCGCTCAATCATCTCCGTCCGGACGCAGAAGGCCAGCCGCACATAGCCCGGCATCCCGAAGCCCGAACCGGGCACCAGCAGCAGGTCAAACTGCTTGGCCCGCTCACTGAAGGCCATGTCGTCCGGCTCCAATGTTTTCAGGAACAGGTAGAACGCCCCCTGAGGCTCCACGCAGTCATAGCCCAGCTCCCGCAGGGAGGACACCAGCAGCTTCGCGTTCCGGGCGTACACCGACAGGTCGGCGGTGAGGGAGCAGCACTGGGCCGCCACCCGCTGGAACAGGCTGGGGGCGTTGACATAGCCGAGGCTCCGGCCCGCCCCGGCCACGGCGGCGTATACGTCGTCGTGATCCGTCACCGCTGGAGGAACCAGCACGTAGCCGATGCGCTCCCCGGGCAGGGACAGGGACTTGGAGAAGGAGTAGCACACGATGGTATCCTTGTAAATGTGGGGCAGCCACGATACAGTGAAGCCGTCGAATACAATCTCCCGGTAGGGCTCGTCGGCGATGAGGTAGATGGGGTGGCCGTACTGGGCGCTCTTTTTCTCCAGCACCGCCGCGGCAGCCCGGAGCGTCTCCGCCGTGTACACCACGCCGGAGGGGTTGTTGGGGGAGTTGATCACCACGCCCTTGGTGTGCTCAGTGACGGCGGCCTCCAGCGCGGCGGGATCGATCTGAAGGGTGCCGGGCTGGGGGGCGATGAGCTTCATGGCGCAGCCCGCCCCCTCGATGAACACTTTGTACTCCGGAAAATAGGGTGCGATGACGATGTACTCGTCCCCGGGGCAGGCAAGGCCGTTGAACACGCAGCACAGCGCCGCGGCGGCGCCCACGGTGATGTACAGGTCACTTCCGGACACGCCTGCGTCGAACCGGCGGTTCAGGTCGGCGGCCAGCAGGTCCCGGGCCCCGGCGTCCCCCTGGGCGCTGGTGTAACCGTGGAGGACGGTGGAGTCCTCCGTTTCCAGCAGGCGGACGGCGGTCTCGTTCACCTGCGGAGGAGGGGCGACGGAGGGATTGCCGATGGAAAAGTCAAAGACGTTTTCCCGGCCCACCTGCGCGGCCCGCTGATTGCCGTATTCAAACAGCTCCCGGATCACCGAGCGGGCGGTGCCGAGCTGCTTCATGCGCTGAGATACCATGGTATGACCTCCTGTGGGAATAGTTTATGTGGGCAGTATAGCACTTTGCGGCAGTAAAGTAAAGGAAAACGGCGCATTTTCAGTTTCGCGCGGCAGCTGCGGGGATCTGCGAGGAAAACCGTTGAAAAATTGGTGTGAGGCGGTATAATGTAATTACCGAATATTTGAAAAGAGGGTGTCGTTATGAATCGCTTGAAGGGTAAAGTAGCCATCGTCACCGGGGCTAACTCCGGCATCGGCCTGCGCACCGCACAGTTGTTTGCGGAGGAGGGGGCCATCCTGACCCTGTGCGCCCGACGGAAGGACAAGCTGGACGCCGTGGCGGAAGAGCTGCGGGCAAAGGGCAGTCAGGTGCTCACCGTGGCTGCCGATGTGAGTCGGGAGGAGGACTGCATCCGAGTGGTGGAGGAGAC
>CAYNEH010000191.1:0-3133 GCA_964396195.1 uncultured Oscillospiraceae bacterium | reverse complement strand
CGGCAACGAGGAAAACGAAGCTGGCTGTTATTTCAGCCCCGAAAAACCGTGTCTGCCCTTGTCAACCGAGGGTATGTTTTCATTTTTCTTTGCCGCAGCGCGCCGGATCGTTCTGTCCAACCGTCCGCCTCTCTTTCCGAACATGAAATGCTTACCCCGGCGCCACATGAGGTGATACTAAAAAAATTAGCACAATTTTTTCGGGTAGTAAACGCACTTTTTGCGTCTTATGCGCACAAATGTGCTGATTCGCCCCGATTCGCGGCAAAAGCGCAGAATTGCGCACCGGAAAAGATCTGCGCACACCTTGTCAAAAAGTTCGAAATTTCAACAATTTTGCGCACAATCTGCCGCTCCAATATGTAGTTGGCAAAAGGTCGGCTTTGCGTTATAATATTCTGAGCAATCAGATAAATTTGTCAGGGAGGGCTTTTGCAAATGGCGATCAAGCGGCGGCTGTTTCAGGAATATACTCTGCTGGGGCTGATCAGTGCGGCGGTTCCCGGCGTGGTTGGTCTGGTGGCGGCACATTACACTCAGCACACACTGCTGTTCTCAATCCTGACGGCCGCAGCCGTCGTCCTCGCCCCCGGCTGCGTGCTGCTGCTGTCCCACCGGCGGCTGACGCTGCGGGCCGAGCTGCTGAGAAAGACCGTCTCCGCCTCCGGCATCGAGCTGGCGGACGAGGCCACCGTGGAGATTGCACTGCGCAATCTCTTCCTGCGTCAGAGGGAGATCCATGACCAGGAGGAGGACCGGAAGGAGATAGACCGGGGGCGGCTCATCGAGCGCCTGCTGGGTGACAACAAGCACACGCTGGCATTTGCGGACGCGCCGGAGCATCTGGAAAAGCTGGTCCGGCAGGACGTGCTGCAAATGCCCCACCCGGGCTTCTGCCTGCTCTGCCTGCGCATCGATGACTACGACCAGATCTTCCACCGCCGGGGCCAGGCCAACGTGGTGCTGACGGATTACGTCAGGATCCGGAACACCATTCAGGACACGCTGCGGGCCTGCGCGCCGGATGGGTCGAGCCTCTACTGCGTGGAGTATCAGGGCTATTACACCTGTCTCATCAATCTGGATCTGGACCCGGCCCAGGACAGCCGGGACGCCCTGCGCTCCATCCACGTCTGGTGTGAGCGGGTCATTTTGCAGCTGGACACCGACCACGACATTATGGCCATTGCCGCGCTGGCCACGCCCTTCTTTGACATTTCCAACGCCCACGAGGCTCTGTACGAATGTCTCGACCTGTTCCGGTACGCCGATATGCTGTCCATGGAGCAGCCGGTCATCTCCGCGCTGGACGTTCCCACGGACACCGCCGACACAGACATCCACCAGAAACAGCTCTGGAAGAAATACGTCCACGCCGCCACAACGCTTGACATGCCGAAGGCCCGTGACCTGCTGCTGGAGCTGCTGGATCCGAAGTTCATCACTTCCCCCCAGCAGGCGAAGTCGGTCGGTCAGATGGTGCTGTTCCATCTGGGCATCGCCTTTGAGACGCTGGGCTGCGTCGTGGAGAAAAAGCCGGAGCTGAATCTGCTCTGCCGCCAGATCAGCTCCGCCGCGTCGCTGGATGAGCTGTCCTCCCTCGTTCAGCAGGTTTTCGACCAGCTGGATCTGGCCAACCTGCCGGAAGGCAAAAAGGAGGGCAAGGCTCAGCAGCTCCAGCAGTATATCGACGAGCACTACATGGATCCTGACCTGAACCTGACCATCCTCAGCGACCGGTTCTCCATGAATCCTTCCTATGTCGCCCGCATTTTCAAGGAGGCCACCGGCCTGAGCGTGCTGGCCTACCTCCAGCAGCTGCGGCTCAACAGTGCGAAGCACCTGCTGGAGACAACGGGGCTGAACCTGACGGACATCGCCCTGCGCACCGGCTATGCCAGCGGCTGGACCCTGACCCGCGCCTTTAAGCGCAGCGAGGGCGTCACTCCCGGCGCCTACCGCCAGATGAGCCAGAGCGGCAGCTGAAGCGCGATAAAAAAACGATCTTCCCCTCCCACCGCATATTCAACTGCAAAGGAATCTGCACAATGGAAAAAAATCTCACCACCGGCAGCGTACTGAAAAACGTCGCATATTTCTCTCTGCCCTACCTGCTCAGCTACTTTTTACAGACGCTGTACGGCATGGCCGACCTGTTCATCGTCGGCCAGTTCGAAGGGGTGGCCAGCACCACCGCTGTGTCCGTCGGCTCACAGGTCATGCACATGATCACCGTCATGCTGGTCGGTCTCGCCATGGGCACAACGGTGAACGTCGCGCAGGCCGTGGGCGGCAGCGACCGCCGCCGGGCCGCCGCCTGCATCGGCAACACGGTCACGCTGTTCATGGGCGTGTCCCTGGTGCTGACGGCAGTGCTGCTCCTGCTGCGAAACGGCATCGTGGCCGTCATGTCCACCCCGGCGGAAGCCGTCGAGGGGACGGTCGCATACCTCACCATATGCTTCATCGGCATTCCCTTCATCACGGCGTACAATATCATTTCCTCCATTTTTCGGGGAATGGGGGACAGCAAAAGCCCCATGTATTTCATCGCCGTGGCCTGCACCGCCAACATCGGCTTCGATTACCTCTTCATGGGCGCCCTTCGCATGGGGCCCGCCGGCGCGGCGCTGGGCACCACACTGGCGCAGGCGGTAAGCGTGGCGGTGTCGCTGGCGGTCATCCTCCGGCGGAAGACCGGTGTTGCCCCCCGGCGGAAGGATCTTAAACCTCAGCGGAGCATCATGGGCGCTCTGCTGAGGGTAGGCGTGCCCATTGCCATGCAGGACGGCCTCATCCAGATTGCCTTCATCGTCATCACCGTCATCGCCAACCGCCGGGGCTTGACCGACGCGGCGGCAGTCGGCATTGTGGAAAAAATCATCAGCTTCCTGTTTCTGGTACCGTCGTCCATGCTGTCCACGGTGTCGGCACTGGGGGCACAGAACATCGGTGCGGGCAAACCGGAGCGCGCCCGTCAGACCCTGCGGTACGCCATCATCATTACGGTGGTCTTCGGCCTGTGCATCGCCCTGCTGATGCAGGTGCTGGCCGAGCCTGTGGTGGCGCTGTTCACCGACGGCACAGATGTCGTCCGCATGGGCGGGCAGTACATGCGCGGCTACATACTCGA
>CAYNEH010000190.1:0-3213 GCA_964396195.1 uncultured Oscillospiraceae bacterium | reverse complement strand
CTTCTTTGGTGACTTTCTGTGCGGACAGAAAGTCACCCCAGCGGAGCGTCCGCGGGACGCTCAAAGTCCCCCGCCGGACTTCCGGCGAATTCTATCCCAAGAATGGGGTCGAGAAAACCGTTCCCCAAAGGGCGCAGCCCTTTGGTTCTTGTTACTTTCTGTGCGCACAGAAAGTAACCCCAGCGGAGCGTCCGCGGGACGCTCAAAGTTTCTCGCCGGACTTCCGGCGAATACGAGAAACGATTCTGCGCTTACAGAACATCCTCCTCATACCACAGGTTCGTCATATACAACCCGTCCGGCGGGGCGGTAGGCCCGGCCAGCGTCCGGTTTCGTGAGGCCAGAATGTCCGGGATGTCCTTCGGGTCCAGCTTGCCCTCGGCGGCGTAGATGCAGGTGCCCACCATAGCACGCACCATGTTGTAGAGGAAGCCGTCGGCGCACACCCGGCAGTCGATGATCTTCCCCCGGCGCTCCACCTCAAAGTAGTGGACGGTGCGGACGGTGGTCTTTGTCTCGGTGCCAACGGAGCGGACGGCGGCGAAATCGTGGGTGCCCACGAACTGGCGGGCGGCCTCGGCCATGATGTTTTCGTCCAGCAGCTTGGGGTAGAACCACACCCGGTTTACGTAAAACGGATCCCGGATACGGGAATTGTAAATGCGATATGTATATTCCTTTTTCAGGCAGGAGCCGATGGCATTGAAGCCGTCGGGCACCACCGTGGCCTTGGACACCACGATGTCGTCGGGCAGGCGGGTGTTCACCGCCAGCGGCAGCCGCTCGGTGGGGATGCCTGAAGTGGTGCGGAAATTGGCAATATAGGTGCGGGCGTGGACGCCGGCATCGGTTCGGCCTGCGCCGGTGACCTTCACCGGGTGGCACACCACGGAGGACAGGGCCTTTTCCAGCGTCTCCGCCACGGAGACGGCGTTTTTCTGCACCTGCCAGCCGTGGTAGGCGGTGCCGGTATAGCTCAGGCGCAGGGCGATGTTGCGTTTCTCCAAGGGTACACAGCCTTTCGTATCAGATAAGCGGCTCAAAGTCCGAACCGGCGGCCCAGCACGCCGATGACGACGCACAGCGCCAGGAACGCCGCCATGGTGCCCCAGTCGGCGGGGGTGCAGCGCAGCTGCTTTAAGCGGGTGCGGCCCTCGCCGCCGTGGTAGCAGCGGCACTCCATGGCGGTGGCCAGCTCGTCCGCCCGCCGGAAGGCGGAGACAAACAGCGGCACCAGCAGCGGGATGAGGGCCTTGGCCTTCTGGATGAGGTTCCCGCTGTCAAAGTCCGCGCCCCGGGCCCGTTGGGCGGACATGATCTTGTCCGTCTCCTCAATGAGGGTGGGGATGAACCGCAGGGCAATGGACATCATCATGGACAGCTCGTGGACGGGGACGCGGATGGCCTTCAGCGGAGACATGAGGGACTCCATGCCGTCGGTGAGGTCCAGCGGGGAGGTGGTGTAGGTCAGCAGGAAGGTGCAGGACAGCAGCATCATGATGCGCACCACCATGAGGAAGGCGTGGCGGATGCCCTCCCACGAGATGGTAAACACCCAGAAGGAGCAGATCTCGTGGGCGCCGGGGTAGTACAGCACGTTGAGCACCGCGGTAAAAATCAGCAGGAAAACCACCGGTTTCATCCCCCGGACGATGGCTTTGGGGGACACGGTGGAAATTTTAATGGCCAGCACCAGCACCAGCAGCATGATGCCGTAGGTCACCCACCATTCGGCGAGGAACAGCGCCACGATGTAGCAGATGACGGAGATGAGTTTAGCCCGGGGGTCAAGCCGATGAATGGGGGAATTTCCGGGGAAATACTGCCCCAGCGTAATATCCTTGAGGGCCATTTACTCCGCCCCCTTTTTGTTTTTTGCGGCCAGCGCAGCCAGCACCGCATCCCGGGCCTGCTCGATGGTGTAGACCGACGCGGGCACGTCGATCCCCGCCGCCCGCAGGCGGGTAAAGACTTTCGTCATGGCGGGCACGCCGAGACCCAGCTGCTCCAACTCCGGCCCGTGGGCGAACACCTCCGCCGGGCTTCCGGAGAAGGGAATGGTGCCGTTGGAGATGACCACCAGCCGCTGAGCCTCCCGGGCCACCTCCTCCATGGAGTGAGACACCAGAATGATGGTGGCGTTTTTCTCCCGGTGATAGGTGCGGATATTCTCCAGAATCTGTGCCGAGCCCGCCGGATCGAGACCCGCCGTAGGCTCGTCCAGCACCAGCACCGACGGCTCCATGGCGATGACGCCGGCGATGGCCACCCGGCGCTTCTGTCCGCCGGACAGCTCGAAGGGGGACTTGTCCAGCACTGCGTCCTCCAGCCCCACGAACCGGGCGGACTGCCGCACCCGGCGGTCGATTTCCCCTTCGTCCAGTCCCATGTTTTTCGGGCCGAAGGAGATGTCCTTATATACCGTCTCTTCAAACAGCTGATACTCAGGGTACTGGAACACCAGCCCCACCTGAAAACGCACCTGACGGGTGCGGGTCTTGTCGGCCCAGATGTCCTCACCGTTGTACAGCACCTGCCCGGACGTGGGCTTCAGCAGGCCGTTGAGGTGCTGGATGAGGGTGGATTTGCCCGAGCCGGTGCGGCCGATGATGGCAAGGTATTCCCCTGCTTGGGCAGAAAAATCCACGTCCGTCAGTGCGGGGTGCTCGAAGGGCGTCCCGGTGCTGTAGAGGTGGGTCAGTTGTCTCGTCTCGATGATTGGACTCATGGTCGAATTCCTTTGTGTGTATATTCAGTGCCGCCGTCACCTTTTCCGGGCGGTGAGCAGAAATCTGTGGATGCTGCCATCCACGGAGCCGTTTTGTTCCAGAAGGCGCTGGGCGTTCAGCAGCCCGTCGGCGCAGCGCTCCACCGAAAAGCCGGGAAATTCCCACTGGATGATCCGGGCGAACCACACCAGCGCCCCCACGTCGAAAAAGCGGATGGGGCGGAAGCATTCCTGCCCGTCCACGATCTCGAACCCGGCCTGCTCAAACTTTTCAGCCGCGGCGGATAGATACTGCTCCGGGAAGGGGAGGGGCGTTTCGCCCAGCAGCAGCGCTACAAGCTCCCGGTCGTTTTCCGCGCCCACCTGCTCGGTGACAAACACCCCGCCGGGGCGCAGCACCCGGCCGGTCTCGGCGGCGCTGAGATCGCCGTGTCGGTTGATGACCAGATCGAAGGAGCCGTCCGGGAAGGGATAGGGGCCTTTGC
>CAYNEH010000189.1:0-3223 GCA_964396195.1 uncultured Oscillospiraceae bacterium | reverse complement strand
GCGAAACCCCAGCCAGCGGAGCGTCCGCAGGACGCACCACTCCGCTTCGCCGGAGCAACGGCGAATTCGAAAAGTCGAATCCGCGTTTTCTCCCTAAGCGTGCTTTTGGTTCCTTTTCGCACGAGCGAAAAGGAACTCGCCCTGGGGGCGAAACCCCCAGCTCCGCGTCCGCAGGACGCACCAAATTCCTCGCCGATTTTCCGGCGAACACACGAGAACAAGGTGCAAAGGGCTTCACCCTTTGAAATAGAACGTTTGTTCTACTCGCTCCGTAGATTACCACCTTCCCGCACCGCTGTCAACCGTTTTCAGGAATTTTTTCTCCGCAACTTGTCCGCCGGAGCACGGGTAATCGGACACTTCCGTTCCGGCGCTCGGGGCAAAAGTTGCACACAATTTCTCCGCTGTCCAATGTTCACAAAGGGTTCACAGTCCCGGGGTTGACTTGCCGCCCCCGCCGGGTTATATTGAAAAAAACAAAAGTTCAACAGGAGGTTCTTGTATGAAAAAAAGAACCAAGCTCGGCATTCTGAGCTTGCTGGCCGGAGCCGGAGCGGCAGGCGGAATGGCCGCCGCAGGCAACGCCCTCTATAATCAGGTAATGATTCCTACTCCCCGGGATCCCTCCAGCAGCGATGCCGACCCCGCCGAGTGCGCCGCTGGCCGCCGCTGGGCACAGACGGCCGCCGGATTTCAGAATGCATCCATTCAATCCGTGGACGGTCTGCACCTGTGGGCGGCCGTCGTCCCCGCCGCGAGCCAGACCCACCGCTGGGCCGTCTGCGTCCACGGCTACCATGATGACCACACCGGTATGGGCGTGTACGGCAAGCGCTACCACGAGGCGGGCTGGAACGTCCTTCTCCCCGACCAGCGGGGCTACGGCAACAGCGAGGGCTATTACATCGGCTGGGGCTATGACGAGCGGCTGGATCTGGTCGGCTGGATTTCGTGGATTATCCGCCACGACGCCGACGCGGAGATTTTGCTCCACGGCGTGTCCATGGGCGCGGCAACGGTGTTGATGACCACCGGCGGCGCGCTTCCCGGCAACGTGAAGGCCGCCGTTTCCGACTGCTCCTACACCGACATCGAGACGGAAATGCGCCACGTGGTGCAGGACTATCGCAAGGACGGCGATCGCCGCCTTTCCCTCCCCGTGCCCGCCTCCGCGGCCTTCGCCCTGCTGAGGCAGACCACACTGCGGAAAACGGGCTTCGACCTGCGGGATGCCTCCCCAAAGGAGGCAGTGGAGCGCTCCAAGACGCCCACGCTGTTCATCCACGGCACGGAGGACAAATTCGTTCCCTCCCACATGATGGGCAAGCTGTTTCAGGCCGCCCGCTGCCCCAAGAGCTTTCTGTGGATTCCCGGCGCAGGCCACGCGCAGGCGGTGGGCATCGATCCCAACCTGTACTGGTCCACGGTGAGCACTTTTGTGGACACCTATTTCTCATAAAGTCAAGCAAAAAGCGGAAGCGCGTTGCGCTTCCGCTTTGATTGACCCTGCAGCGTTTCGCCGCAGCAGCGGCGAAAAGAAGTGTTTTTCCTCGCTCAGAACAGGTCCAGCATATTGTCAAGATAGATAGCCTCCCGGACCCGCAGCTGATACTCCGGCTTTGTCATGTAGTAGAGCAGAAATTCCAGCACCAGTGCGCTGCCCAGCCCCCGGCCCTCGATCTTGAAGTTGGAAAATCCCATGGGCAGATAGATGTTCTGAATGTCTCCGACGCCGATGAAGGCCGGGTTTTCCATGGCCTTGGAAAAGCGGTAGCCCTCTCCTGCATCCGGGGCGGCGCAGCGGTGCTCCGCCCCGTCCTCCCCCAGATTTTTGCGGCTCACCGCTTCGTAGCAGGCTTTGCGGTCGGCACAGCCGAAAAAGCAGCACTCATTGCAGAGAAATTCCACCTTATCCCGCAGGGGAGCCGGGAGGGTGGCCAGCCTGTCAAAGGCCCGGTTCAGCCGGAAATCCGGCACGATATAGCGGAACTCATCCCGTGCCGCTTCCGCCTCAAACTGCAGGAAGTCCGTCAGCACTTTCGTGGTGGAGGAGACAAAGTAAAGCTCCGGATAAGTTCGCTTCAGATAGTCCAGCAGCAGCTCCGAGTGGACAATAACGCCGTTCCGGGGGTTGCTGCCTTCCGCGAACAGGCGGCAGAGGGCATTGCACTTTCTGTCGGAGAGGTGCTCCGCCCGCAGCAGGGAGTTGCTGAAGGTCAGCCGGGCGGAAACGCCGTATTCCTGTGTAAGAGCCAGCACCGCCCGGGGGTCGCAGTCCCCGGAGCCCACCCGTCCGCCGCCCCAGAGGCAGTCCGCCGGCGCGCCGTAGATGGAGCCGATCTCGCACCAGTTGTAAAAGTACTCCCGGTGCTCCCGGAACAGGGGCAGAAACAGCTCGTACAGTTCAAAGAACTCGAACAGGCCGGGCAGATGATAGTATGCGGTTTTCTTCTGCACTTCGTTCATGGCTGTACGCTCCGTCCCGCTTTCTCTCATGGGAAAATAATAGCAGAAAGCTATGAAAAAATCCACACCGGAACGGAAAAAGCCCGGAAGATATTTGATCTTCCGGGCCTGATTTGTTTCTTGAAAAAAGCGTTCAAATATTGTAAGATGCAAACAGCAATAAAACTTTCGAAAGGTACGCCGCTTGACGCTGCATGGTTGAACAGTTATACATAACCGTTTAACAAGGGAGCATGCTGATATGAAAAAGCTGATTGCACTTACTCTGGCATTAGTTTGCGCCCTCTCTTCTGCCGGCTGCAGCAAGTCAGAGTCCAAACTCATTCACAAGACATACACGGGTGAAGTTACAGAGATCACTGAGACAACCATTACGATCATTTACTACGGCGGCGCAAATAGGGAGGTCTCTTTTGAGATCACAGACTTAACCACTGCGATCCCAGACG
Source organism: uncultured Oscillospiraceae bacterium (assembly GCA_964396195.1). Classification (GTDB taxonomy): domain Bacteria; phylum Bacillota; class Clostridia; order Oscillospirales; family Oscillospiraceae; genus Enterenecus. The sequence goes on along the minus strand of CAYNEH010000189.1, from coordinate 308 downwards.
ACTTATCCGTCGGCGACGAGGTTATTATTGAGGCTGAATATACCACAGATGCAGATGAACCGTATCCGTTTGTTATGATAACTCATGATGACGCCGATTAGCCAACTCTAATACGGCTTGATCTTTTGTATACAGACGCACGAAATAGGATTGGGCGTTTCCATTTTGCTCGGGCGAAGTGAATTCGCCCTCCGCCAAGGTTTTGCTCCGCAAAACCTTGTACGCGCAGGCGCGCCCCATAAAATGGGGCCCCGACGTGGAGCTGCCGGACAGGCAGACACATCGGGGCCTTGTTTCGTTTTTCTTAG
>CAYNEH010000188.1:0-3232 GCA_964396195.1 uncultured Oscillospiraceae bacterium | reverse complement strand
TGTACCCTGCGGTACGAACGGCTGGTTCACAATATGATAAGTTAGGATAGCGGATACAAGGCCGGTCATTTAAAATTTACATTGTTCGGCAGGACGAACTGCTTTCTGCCCGATGCTTGCCGGATATGGAACAAACGCCATGCTCAGTCAATTTAATTTGACTGGGCATGGCGTTTGTTTTGATTATCAGCTCTGCCCGGCAGGGGCTCGTTCCGTAATTCCAGGCTAATTCTGTCTTACGTATACCCAGCCGCGGCCTGGCTCTTTTCCTTACCGTTCCTCCCGGAAGTAGTTGACCCCAAGGGCTGCGGGCTGTCCGCTGCCCTCCTTTTTGCGGATGGAGGACACCACCAGAACGACGGCAGTGATAATGAACGGCAGCGCCTGATACAGCTGGCTGGGCACGGCAGCCAGCCAGCCCAGCGGGCCGGGAAAGGCGTTGGCCAGCGAGCCGCTGTAAATCTGGAGGGTGTTGAAGAAGCCAAACACCAGCGTTCCCAAAATGGCGTACAGCGGGTTCCAGTTGGCGAAGATGACCAGCGCGATGGCAATCCAGCCGTAGCCGTTGATCCAGCAGTTGGAGCCTTCGAAGGAGCCGCCCATGTTCAGCGCCATATAGAAGCCGCCAAGGCCCATGATGCCCGCGCCCAGGATCAGGTGGATATACTTATACAGCAGGATGTTCACGCCCACAGAGTCGGCGGCGGCGGGATTCTCGCCCACGGCGCGAATGCGCAGGCCCAGTTTGGTGCGGTTCAGATAAAACCAAACCACCGCAGCAATGATGACACCCAGATAGACCAGAATGCTGTGGGAGAAAAATACCTTGCCCAGCACCGGAATCTTGGACAGCAGGGGAATCTCGATGGCGGTGAAACCCTGAACGAGAGAATCGCTGCCCTGCATGGCGGGCCAGTCGGAGCCAAGGCCCTTGCCCACGAAGAAGTAGAGGCCGGTGCCAAAGGTGGTAATGGTCAGGCCGGTGACATTCTGGTTGGCCTGAAGGGACACTGTGAGGAACGCAAACAGCAGACCGCACAGCCCCGCCGCCAGAAAGGACACCAGCATGCCCAGCAGCATACTGTTGGCATAGCACCCGGCCAGATAGCCAAAGATAGCGCCCACGGCCATGATGCCCTCCACGCCGAGGTTCAGGCTGCCCGCCTTCTCGGTGACAATCTCGCCCACGGTACCGTAGAGCAGTGGGATATTATAGACCACGATGTTGAACAGAAACAGCGTTAAAACAGTTCCGGCACTCATTTTGACACCTCCTTGCTGCGGCTGCGCCAGACCAGCTTATAGTTGGACGTGAAGTCCGCCATGAGCACTGCGAAGAGGATGATGCCTTGAAGCAGGTTGGCGAAGTTGGAGTCGATATTGGAATAGCCGGTGCTGGCCACCTGACAGCCGTACTGGAGGACGGTGATGAGCACCGACGTCACCAGAATGCCTGCGGTGGACAGCTTGGCAAGCCACGCCACGATGACGCCGGTCCAGCCCACATCGTTGGTGACGGAGGTGGACAGAGCACCGGAGGAGGATACATAGAACGCCCCCGCCAGGCCCACCAGCGCGGCGGACAGGAACACGGTGCGGATGACCACCCGGCTCACCTTCATGCCGGCGTAGCGGGCGGTGTTGGGGCTGTCACCCACTACGGCGATCTCATAGCCGTGCTTGGTGTACTTCAGGTACACGGAAATGAGCACGCACAGGATGAGGGCAATGATGAGGGTGATGTTCAGTGAGAAATCTCCGATGACGATGGAGGGCATCTGGGCTGAATCCGGGAAGGTGTCAAACCGGGGGCGGACTGACTCGGCAGACAGGAAGATGTTCCACTCGCCCTGTGTCTCGCCGAAGAAGCGCAGAAGATAGAGGGCGATATAGTTAAGCATCAGGGTCATAAGCGTCTCGTTGGTGCCGTAGCGCACCTTGAGCACCGATGCGATTGAGCCGTACAGGCCGGCGCCCAGCGCGCCGCACACCGCCATGACGAAGATCATCACCGGGCCGGGCAGAGCGTTCCCGCCCACAAAGGCGGCGGTACCGGCGCAGATCGCGCCGATGATGAACTGCCCCTCGCCGCCCACGTTCCAGAACCGCATCCGGAAGGCCAACGCCAGCGCCATAGAAACGATGAGCAGCGGCACGAACAGGCTGATGAAGCCCTGCACGCTGCGGAAAGGATATTTATTTCCCGGGATGCCGAGGGTGATCATTTTCTTGTAAAAGTCAAGGGCGTTCACCTTCATGATGGACAGCAGCAGTGCGCCGATGAGCAGCGCGGCGGCAATGGCGATGAGGTAGGCCAGCACCAGCTTCCAGCGGTTCACCGACTCCTTCTTCACTACCCGGAACAGAGGTTCCTTTGCTTTCATTTGCCTTCCACCTCCCCGATGCGGCTGTCCTTGGCAATGCCGGCAGGCTTATCCTCGTATTTGTTGGTGAGGTCCAGCGAACCGGTCATCATCAGGCCCAGCTCCTCCTTGCTGGTCTTGTGGGCGTGAACTACACCCATGACCTTGCCGTGGCAGAGCACCATGATTTTGTCGCACAGGGCCATCATCACGTCCAGATCCTCGCCCACGAACAGGATGCCGACTCCGGCCTTCTTCTGCTCGTTGAGAATGTGGTAGATGGCGTAGGAGGAGTTGATGTCAAGACCCCGGACGGGATAGGCCGTCACCACCACGTTGGGGCCGGACTTGATCTCCCGGCCCAACAGCACCTTCTGGACGTTGCCGCCGGACAGACGCCGCACCGGCGTTTCGACAGACGGCGTGACCACGCCCAGCTCGTCGATGACGTGCTCGGCCTCTTCCCTGCCCCGCTTCCGGTCTACGAAGGGGCCGGGTTTGTCACTGTAATTCTTCAGCAGCATGTTGGCCGCGATGGACATGGAGGGCGCAAGGCCCATGCCCAGCCGGTCCTCCGGAATGAAGGACATGGAGATGCCCTTTTCCAGAATGGCCTTGGGGGACAGGCCCACAATGTTGTCCCCCTTGTGGATCATCAGGCCGGACTGGACGGGCCGCAGACCGGCAATGGCCTCGCACAACTCCTTCTGGCCGCAGCCGGCGATGCCCGCCACGCCTAAAATTTCGCCGCCCCGGATATAGAAGTTCACGTGGTCGATGGCCACGGCCCCCTCGTCGTTGCGGATGGTCAGGTCCCTTATCTCCAGCAGGGGCCGTGTCTTCTCCACCAGGGGGCGGCTGATGTTCAG
>CAYNEH010000187.1:0-3277 GCA_964396195.1 uncultured Oscillospiraceae bacterium | reverse complement strand
TGTTCCGCCGTAGATACCGATCTTCATGAAAAGCCCCCTTCAATTTGATGAAAACACTTCTTGAATGTGACGGCGCACCCGCGCCGGGCCGCAGAAGCGGCCTACCCTGCCATTCCATTGCGGCCTTACTTTTTCACCAGTTTGATGCGTTTATCCTTTAGCTTAGTGTGGCTCTCGCGGTAGAGGACAAATTTTGTGCCAATGACCTGCACCACCTCGCTGCGAGTGACCCGGGCAAGCTCCTCCGCACCCTCACGGGGAGACAGCGGAGAATTTTCCAGCACCTTGCCCTTAATGATCTCCCGGGCCTCAAGCGCGTCATCCGCCTGCTTGATGAGGTTGTCACCGATGCCGTCCTTGCCCACGTGGATGATGGTGTCGATGTCGTTGGCAAGGCCCCGAAGCTGGGCCCGCTGCTTACTGTTCAGATCCATAACGGTCTCCTTTTTTGTTCAGATATTCTTCCAGCTTCACCCGGAAGGCTTTCAGCGCCTTTCCCCGGTGGGAAATGGCGTTCTTTTCCTCAGCGGTGAGCTGAGCAAATGTCTTTTTCAGCCCCGGCACGAAAAACACCGGATCGTAGCCAAAGCCGCCCTCCCCCATGGGGGCGAAGGCAATGGTACCGGGACACTCACCTTTGGCGGTGAGCACATCCCCGTTGGGAAAGCAGCAGGTGATGACGGACACGAATTTTGCCGTGCGGGGCTGGCCTTTCATATTTTCCAGCAGGAGCTTATAGCGGGCGGTGTCGTCCAGCCCCGGCCCACCGTAGCGGGCGGAGTACACCCCCGGCGCACCGCCCAGCGCATCCACGCACAGGCCGGAGTCATCGGCGATAGCGGGCAATCCGCTGGCCTCCATCACCGCCTTCGCCTTCAGCAGGGAGTTCTCCTCAAAGGTGGAACCCGTCTCCTCCACATCGACATCCACGCCCACGGCGGACTCCAGGCACACCTCCACCCCCATCTGGGACAGAATTTCCTGCATTTCCTTGAGTTTCTTCGCGTTTTTGCTCGCTAAAACCAGCTTCATTTCATTTCCTCTTTCCGGTCCGAGGCCCGGTCAAGGGCCCTGTTTCGAAGGGTCAGGCACAGGTCGATGGACACCATGGCGATGTCAATGATGTAAAAGGCCAGAACATAGGTCACGTTATGGCCCGCGATCTTGCCGGCAATGCCGCACAGATAGCCCGCGATGATGACCAGTTCAAATTGAACACTCTTGCCCCTGGCTGTGCGGGATTTGACAGACTTGCTGATATTGAACGGCCATGACAATCCGAACAGAACCAGCATGAGCATTTCGAACACCTGCTGCATTCTCAGCCCTCCGTGCGCACTGCCTCCAGCACGGCTTTCTGCTTGGCGATAAGCTCACTGATCCCCTTCTGGCACAGAGCCACCAGCTCCTGCTGCTCGGCCAGTGTGAAGGCCCGACCCTCGCCGGTGCCCTGGATCTCGATGAGATCCCCAACGTCGTTCATGACGCAGTTGAGATCCACCATAGCGGAGGAGTCCTCCTCATAGCACAAATCCAGCATAGGCTGATTGTCCACGATGCCGGCGGATACGGCGGCCACATAGTTCTTGATAGGGCTGCGGGGCAGCACGCCGTCCCGCACCAGTTTGTCACAGGCGAGGGACAGGGCGATGAAGCCGCCGGTGACGGAGGCGGTGCGGGTGCCGCCGTCGCCCTGAAGCACGTCGCAGTCGATGGTGATGGACAAGTCGGGAAGCATAGTCAGATCCACCGCCGCCCGGAGGGATCGGCCGATGAGCCGCTGAATCTCCGCAGAGCGGGGGGACAGCTTCAGCTTGGACACATCCCGGCGGGAGCGCTCCCGGTTGGCTCGGGGCAGCATGGAATACTCCGCCGTCACCCAGCCGGTACCCTCCGGCACGTGCTTGGGAGCGCGATCCTCTACGCTGGCGCAGCACAGCACCTTGGTGTTGCCGCAGGTGACCAACACGCTGCCCTCGGGGAATTTGACAAAATCTGTCTCGAACCGCACACTGCGCAGCTCGTTGAAGTTTCTTCCGTCGATGCGGTACATTGGGATACCTTCCTTTCCTTACGCGGCCGTCACGGCCTTAACGATGGTCAAAACGATGCCCACAACACCGATGACGGCCAACACCACACCCATGACCCGGGCGGCCTTGACGGCTACAGGGGGCACCTCATCGCCCATATACTTTTTGCTCAGCACCCGCATGGGGTTCACAGCGTACCACACGCCGTAGGCCAGCACAGCAACCCAGATAATAAGATAAACTGCCATTACAACAACGCCTCCGTAAATGATTTTGCGTCAAAGGGCTGGAGATCGTCCACGCCCTCGCCCACGCCGACAAATTTCACAGGAACACCCAGTTCCTTGGCAATGGCAATCACAATGCCGCCCTTGGCTGTGCCGTCCAGCTTGGTGAGCACGATACCGGTGATCCCGGCGGCCTCCGCGAACTGCTTGGCCTGAATGAGACCGTTCTGCCCGGTGGTGGCGTCCAGCACCAGCAGGGTTTCCCGACTGGAATCCGGGCACTCCCGGTCAATGACCCGGGAAATTTTGTTCAGCTCGTTCATCAGATTCTGCTTATTGTGGAGCCGTCCGGCAGTGTCCACCAGCACCACATCGGACTTCCGGGCCTTGGCGGCGCTCATGGCATCAAACACCACAGCGGCGGGGTCGGCCCCCTCATGCTGTTTGATGATGTCCACCCCGGCCCGTTCAGACCAGATGGTGAGCTGGTCCGCCGCGGCGGCGCGGAAGGTGTCTCCGGCGCACAGCAGGACTTTTTTGCCCTCGCGCTTCCAGCGGGCGGCCAACTTGCCGATGGATGTGGTCTTGCCCACGCCGTTGACGCCGATGAACAGCACAACAGCGGGTTTCCGGGACATGTCCACCGTCATGTCGCCGCCGGTGAGGTAGTCGGCCAGCACCTGGCGCATACAGGCCCGCGCGCCCTCCACATCCTTGATCTTTTCCGTCTTGCAGCGGCGACGCAGCTCCTCCACCGCCTCCATGGTAGTCTCCGCCCCCATGTCAGCCATGACCAGAGACTCCTCCAGTTCATCGTAGAAGTCGTCATCCAGCTGGGAAAAGCCGTTAAAGATGCCGATCTTTTTGATCTTATCAAAAAATCCCATAGTCAGTTCCTTTCTGTTTCAGGGTCAAAAGGCCCTGAAAACCTTTTTCTGTATTCGCCGAAAAATCGGTGAAAGACTTTGAGCGTCCTCCGCGGACGCTCCGCTGGGGTGACTTTCTGTCCGCACAGAA
>CAYNEH010000186.1:0-3279 GCA_964396195.1 uncultured Oscillospiraceae bacterium | reverse complement strand
ATACGGTGCCTGTGCCACCGCGTTCTACTCCGGCTACAATAAATGGTACCGCCCGTTTTTGCAGCGGATGTGCTACGACTACGGCTCCGTGAACTACGGCACGGAGTCCTCCTCCTGCTTTACCTCCACCATTATGTCGTGGCGCATCGCCACCGGCGCGGATTTTGCCGCTCCCGACCTGCGCAATGCGGGCATTTTCCTCGGCTGGTGCTACAACGCCTACTATTCCGCCTATCTGATGTCCATCGGCGTCCAGAAGGCCCGGGAACGGGGTATGAAGGTCATCATCATTGATCCGCGCATCACCCCCGCCGTGGAAAAGCAGTGTGATCTGTTCATTCGCGTCAAGCCGGGTACCGACTGCGCCCTCGCGCTGGGTCTCGCCCGGGAGCTGATTGTCAACGACTGGGTAGATCACGACTATATCGAGAAAAACGTCTTCGGCTACGAGGAATACAAGGCCTATGTCATGGACTTCACCCCGGAGCGGGTGGAGGAACTCACCGATGCCCCCGCCGAGTCCGTCCGTCTGGCCGCGAGGATGATCCACGAGAATATGCCGCTGGCCATCAACCAGTCCGGCGCGGCGATGGTTCACCACATCAACGGAATGCAGACCCACCGGGCCGTCATGGCTCTTTCCGCCCTCATGGGCACCTACGACCGGCCGGGGGGCATGGTGCCCGGGCCGCTGACCTATGCCCACTCCATGGCCGGTTTTTCCACGCTGGACCATGAGTTCCCCTTTGAAAAGTATCCCAAGGACGCTCCCCGTCCGGTGGGCGCGGTTCGTTTCCCTCTGTGGGATGAAGTGGTGGGCGAGATGCAGTGCTGCGACCTTGCCCGCCAGATTGCACAGGGCCTGCCCTACCCGGTGAAGGCCCTGTGGGCCCACGGTATGAACTTCCGTATGTTCAACGGCGACAAGGAGATGTCCGCCGCCCTCAAGGAGCTGGAGTTCTTCGTGGACATCGACCTGTTCCTTACCGACTCCGCCAAGTATGCGGACATCGTGCTGCCATGCTGCTCCTCCTTCGAGCGCAGCGAGTTCAAGGTGTTCGGCGGCGGCTATGGCCAGTGGACGGAGCCGGTCATTAAGCCGCTGGGCGAGTCGAAGCCTGATGACGAGATCCTTTTCGAGCTGGCCCGCCGTCTGGACGTGGACGATGATTTGCTGAAATCCGGCGCCGAAGCATGCGTGCGCTACATGCTCCGTGAGACACCGGTAGACGTGGATTTTCTCAAGGCCAACAGCCAGTTTCCCCAGAAGCTGGAGGGTGTGGAGATGATCCCTGTGGGACAGCACGGCTTCAAGACCCCCACCGGCAAGTTCGAGCTGTACTCCACCATTATTGAAAAGCACTCCGGTCTCGACCCGCTGCCCACATGGCGGGACAGCGCGGACGACGAAGACCCGGAGGCGTATCCCTTCCGGCTGGTGTCCGGTGCCCGCCTGCCGACCACGCTGCACTCCCGGCTCCACGACGTGCCGTGGCTGCGCTCCATGCGGCCGGAGCCCACCGCCGACATCAACGACGGGGACGCCGCCCAAATGGGCGTCAAGCGGGGCGACATGATTACCATCGCCACCCGGGTGGGCTCCATCACCGTGGCCGCCAACCCCACCATCCGGGTGAAGCCCGGCACGGTGTATATGTACCATGGATACCGGGAGGCAGATGTCAACTCCATCATCCCGCCCGGGCACAACGACCCGTACTCCGGATTTCCCGGCTACCGCAGCGTCCGCTGCATGGTGGCTCCGGCGGAAAAGGGGGAATGAGAATCATGAAGATCCTATTTGAATTTGACGAGAAAAAGTGCTCCGCCTGCGGTGCCTGCGCCATTGCGTGCATGGATCAGAACGACGTGGACGTTGAAGTGAGGCAGCAGCCGTACCGCAAGGTGTACCAGTATGAGAGCGGCGATGATCTGGTGTCCATCTCCATCGCCTGTCTTCACTGTAAGGATGCGCCATGCGTCACAGCCTGCCCTGTGGGCGTGCTGTATAAGGACAGGGAAACCGGTCTGACCCTGTACGATAACACCAACTGCATCGGCTGTCACTCCTGCGCCATGGCCTGTCCCTACGGCGCGCCGTCCTTCCGGCCAACCGGTGCGAAGCGTCCCCGGGAAAAGGTGGAGAAGTGCGACGGCTGCATCGCGCGCATCAAGGCCGGACTTCAGCCGGCCTGTGTCCACTCCTGCCCCACCGGGGCGCTGACCTGGCGCTGGGCGGAGGATGACGAGGAGTCCTCACTGTCCAGGCTGTATCACAGCTGGGAGGGCATGACCCCGGTGCTCACCTGAGAGCGGCCCGCCCGCGTAAAAAACGAAATGAAAAACAGCGTAACATACCGGAGTATGTTACGCTGTTTTCTTTTTTGACTGTTTTGCCCGGTTTCAGCTGTGCAGGCCCAGGTAGTAGGCTTTTTTCAGGGACTTTTCCTCTTCGTAGGCGGACTGAATCTCGTCCACCAGCGAGGTGTCCCGGCCCATTTCCTTCAGAAGTGCCGTGATTTTCTGCTCTATCTCCGCCATGCGGGCGTCGCACTCCTTTTCCTTGGCCAGCGCTTCCTTCATGCAGCGCATGCCGATGCTGTACTTGGCAGAGGTGGTGCGCTGGTCTTCGTCCAGCGCGTTGTACTCGTCGATGGCCTGGTTGTAGGTGTCCTCCAGCCATGCGGTGTACTCCGCCTTCATGACATAGATTTCCGCCAGATACCGGGACAGAAGCTTCTCGTTGGCGCTTTCCTCACTTTCCGGCTGTTGGCTCTCTGCGGGGGCCGCCGACGCCTCCGGAGCGGCGGAGCTGTCCGGGGCGGGGGAGACCTCCGGCGCGGCGGAGTCCGCCGTTTCTCCGGTCAGCGCGTCCAACAGAGCGTCCCGGTCCAGATCGCCCCGGCGCAAAGCTTCCTTTTCCTCGTCCGTCAGGTCCCGGGCGTTGACGCCGTCAACGTCCTGGACGGCCTGTGCGATCTTCTCGTCGTTCTGCTTCACCCGGTCCTCAATGTCCTCCCGGGAGGTGGACAGGGACGTTTTCACAGCCATGAGGTTGTCCCACTGCCAGACGCAGACAACGGCTGCGGCGGCCACGAGGATTATCAGAACACAAAGCAGAATTTTGACGCCTTTTTTCATCGGAAAACCTCCCGGATCAGTTTGTTGTTCAGTCAGGACGGCCGGCGGCGGCCTCCTGCGCAGCCTGTGCTTCCGCAGGGTGGTAGGTGTGCACGAATTTCTCCACCAAAGCGCGGATGTTGTCATCGTTGCGCTCAC
>CAYNEH010000185.1:0-3309 GCA_964396195.1 uncultured Oscillospiraceae bacterium | reverse complement strand
GCACCACCGTCACCGACTCTGAACCCCAAACCCCCGGGACGCATCCGCGTCCCGGGGGTTTTCTTCCGTCCTCTGCATAAAAAATGCACAGAAATGTATAAACATTCTCCTGTGTTTGAATCAAACCGCCCGAAATACAGAAAAATGCCAAAAATCTCTTGCATTGACGATGTATACGATGTATAATCCAAGCATCAAAAGTCCAATGGGACGATTTTTTGGATCGAGGAGAATGAATGATATGAAAAACATGAAGAAAGTGCTGGCCCTCGTGCTGGCTCTGGCCATGGCTCTGGCTCTGGCCGCCTGTAGTAACAGCAGCACCGATACCGGTGCCAGCGACGATGCCGGCAGCGAGGTCACCGACGCCGCTACCGAGAACACCGGCAGCGAGACCGCCGACGGCGAGACCGACAGCGGCGAGGCCACCCTCACCACCGTGGAGTCCGGCAAGCTGCATATGTCCACCAACGCCGCCTTCCCTCCCTATGAGATGATTGCCGACGACGGCAGCTTCGAGGGCATCGACGTTGAGGTGGCCACCGCAATCGCCGAAAAGCTGGGTCTGGAGCTGGTTGTGGACGACATGGGCTTTGACGCCGCCCTCACCGCCGTGCAGACCGGCAAGAGCGACATCGCCATGGCCGGTATCACCGTGACCGATGCCCGGAAGGAAGTCATGGACTTCTCCGACAGCTACGCCACCGGCATCCAGGTCATCATCGTCAAGGAAGATTCCCCCATTCAGACTGTTGACGATCTGGCCAACGCTGAAATGATCGGCTGCCAGAAGGCCACCACCGGCTACATCTACTGCTCCGACACCGTGGAGAACGGCGGCTACGGCGAGGATCACGTCACCGCTTACGACACCGGCGCTCTGGCGGTCATGGCTCTGGTCAACGGCCAGATTGACGCCGTGGTTATCGACAGCGAGCCCGCCAAGTCTTTCGTGGCCGCCAACGAGGGCCTGAAGATTCTGGACACCGAGTTCTCCGTTGAGAACTACGCCATCGCCGTGGGCAAGGGCAACACCGCTCTGCTGGATGCCATCAACGGCGCCATGGCTGAGCTGAAGGCCGACGGTACCTTCCAGAGCATCGTGGACAAGTACATCTCCGCCGAGTAAGAAAAAAACTACGGGAAAGGCGGCCAGAATTGGCCGCCTTTCTTCTTACATTTATATTCAGAAAGAAAAGGAGGGCCATCATTATGATCAAAATGATCGAATGGCTCATCAAACTCGGCCCCCGGTTCCACCGGGCCTTCATTGAGGGCAACCGATGGAGGCTTTACCTCAAGGGTCTGGGTGTAACGGTGGAGATGACCGTTCTGGCCCTCTGTATGGGCATCGTTCTGGGCGTTCTGGTGGCCGTTATCCGGGCTGCCCACGACCAGCAGCGCCCCGGGCAGCATAACGTGATCCTGGGCATCCTGAACACGCTGTGCAAGATCTACGCCACTATCCTCCGGGGCACGCCCATGATGGTTCAGCTGCTGATCTGGGCCTTCGTCGTGTTCAAGACCAGCCGGAACATGACTATGGTTGGCGTGATAGGCCTTGGCATCAACTCCGGCGCCTATGTGTCCGAGATTGTCCGCGGCGGACTGATGAGCGTGGACGCGGGTCAGTCCGAGGCGGGGCGCTCCCTTGGCCTGAATTATCTTGACACCATGCGGTTCATCGTCATCCCTCAGGCGTTCAAGAACATTCTGCCTTCCCTGGGCAATGAGTTCATCACCCTGTTCAAAGACACCTCTCTGGTGCAGGCCATCGGCGGCGCGGAGCTTGCCTATTACGCTTCCACGATCGGCGGCATCACGTTCGACTACATGCCGCCCTACATCGGTATCGCTGTGATGTATCTGGTCATTGTAATTGTGCTCACCGCCCTTCAGAGCAAGCTGGAAAGGAGGCTGCGTCAGAGTGATCGACGTTAAAAATCTCTCCAAGTCCTTCGGCAGCAATCTGGTGCTGGACAACATTTCCGAGCACGTATACCCCGGGGAAAAGGTAGTCATCATCGGGCCCTCCGGCTCCGGAAAGTCCACCTTTCTGCGCTGCCTGAACCTGCTGGAGACCCCTACTGCCGGCACCGTCACGGTTGACGGCGTGAATATCACCGACCCCAAGACGAACATCGACGTGGTTCGCCGCCAGATGGGCATGGTGTTCCAGCACTTCAACCTGTTCCCCAACATGACCATCCGGAAGAACATCACCCTCGCCCCGGTGCGCACCGGCCTGATGAAGCAAGAGGAGGCGGACGGGGAAGCGCTGAAGCTCCTGCGCCGGGTCGGGCTGGAAGAAAAGGCGGATGCCTATCCGGCCCAGTTGTCCGGCGGCCAGAAGCAGCGCATCGCCATCGTCCGGGCGCTGGCCATGAAGCCGAAGGTCATGCTCTTTGACGAGCCAACCTCCGCCCTTGACCCCGAAATGGTGGGCGAGGTGCTGGCCGTCATGAAGGAACTGGCCGACGAGGGCATGACCATGGTGGTGGTCACCCACGAGATGGGCTTTGCCCGGGAGGTAGGCACCCGCGTCCTCTTCATGGACGGCGGCCACATCGTGGAGCGGGGCACCCCCAATGAAATCTTCTCCCACCCCAGGGAAGTCCGCACCCAGGACTTTCTGTCCAAGGTTCTGTAAATTTCAAGCCAAAACTCCCCCGAATGAATTCGGGGGAGTTTTTTCGCAATGGGATCAGTTCCCGGGCAGGAACGCCTTGAAAAAAAGGCCGCATTCCGCTACACTGAAAGCAGATAAACGCAGAGGAGGGGACGCCGATGGATCGCGCGAACGTGACCGTTCAGATCATGGTCGGGGGCCGCTCCACCCGCATGGGCCGGGACAAGGCGCTGGTGGAGCTGGAGGGGAAAACCCTGCTCCAACGGGCACTTGAAACATGGAAAAATTACGGCAAAGCCGTTCAGCTGTCGGTTGGGACGGCGGAGCGGGCGGCGCTGGCTCCGGCGGACGTACCCGCGGTGGCCGACCGGTACCGGGACTGCGGACCGCTGGGCGGCCTGCACGCCGGGCTGCTGGAATGCCGGACGGAGCTGCTCCTGCTTGCGGCGGTGGACTGCCCCTTTGTGACGGCGTCGCTGGCCGACGGTCTGCTGGCCGCCATCGGCGGGGCGGACGCCTGCGTCTATACCGTGGACGGCAGACCGCAGCCACTGTTCGGCCTCTACCGGCGGACGTGCCTTGCCCCGGTGTCGGAGATGCTGGCGGCGGGGGAGCGCAAAATGGGAGATCTGCTCCGCCGGGTGGAGACGGTGCGCCTGCCCGCCGCCGATCCCGCCCCA
>CAYNEH010000184.1:0-3339 GCA_964396195.1 uncultured Oscillospiraceae bacterium | reverse complement strand
CTTGCCGAAGTAGATGCCGCCGGTGAGCTCCCGAACCATCATCAGGTCGATGCCCTTGTCCACGGTCTCCTTTTTCAGGGGCGATGCATCCGCCAGAGCGGGACGCAGGGTGGCGGGACGGAGGTTTGCATACAGGCCCAGGGCCTTCCGGATGGCAAGCAATCCCTTCTCGGGGCGGATATCCGCAGGGCAGGAATCCCACTTGGGGCCGCCTACCGCGCCCAGCAGCACCGCGTCGCAGGCCTTGCACTTCTCCTCGGTATCATCGGGGAAGGGCTTGCCGCAGGCATCAATGGCGCAGCCGCCCAGCAGCACGTCGGTATAGGTAAAGGTATGGCCGAACTTCTCGCCGATTTTATCGAGAACCTTCACGGCCTCGCCGACAACCTCGGGGCCGATGCCGTCGCCCCGAATCAGCGCAATTTTATAATCCATGATAAAAATCCTCCTTATTCCGCCAGACCGCGAGCCTTCAGGGATTTCAGCAAGCCGCCAGCCTCGATAATCCCCTGGATGAAGGGCGGGAATGCGGCGGCATGATAGGTCTGGCCCTTGGTTTCGTTGACGATTTCGCCGGTCTCAAAATCCACGGAGACCTTGTCCCCTGCCTCGATGCCCTCCGCTGCCTCGGGGCACTCCATAATGGGCAGGCCGATGTTGATGCAGTTGCGGTAGAAAATCCGGGCAAAGCTGGAGGCGATGACCACGGAGATGCCGCTGGCCTTGATGGCGATGGGCGCATGCTCCCGGGAGGAGCCGCAGCCGAAGTTCCAATCGGCCACCATGATGTCGCCGGGCTGCACCTTCTTGGCAAAGTCCGCGTCGATATCCTCCATGCAGTGGGAGGCCAGGGCCTTATGATCCGGCTCGTTGAGGTAACGGGCGGGGATAATCACGTCGGTATCCACATTGGAACCGTACTTATGAACATTACCGGTAATTTTCATGGAAAATCGCTCCTTTCATTAAAGATCGTCCGGGGTGCAGATGGTGCCCTTCACGGCGGAAGCGGCTGCCACCGCGGGAGAAGCCAGCACGACTTCACTCTTGACATGGCCCATCCGGCCTACAAAGTTCCGGTTGGTGGTGGAGATGGCACGCTCGCCTGCATAGAGAACGCCCATATGTCCGCCCAGACAGGGACCGCAGGTGGGGGTGGAGACCACGGCACCGGCGGTGATGAAGGTTTCGATCAGGCCCTCTTTCAGCGCCTGCATATAAACGTCCTGGGTGGCGGGGATCGCGATGCAGCGCACGCCGTCCGCCACCTTCTTGCCCTCCATGACCTTGGCGGCAACCCGCAGGTCGGAGATCCGGCCGTTGGTGCAGGAGCCGATGACGCACTGCTGAATGTCCATGCCCGCGACCTCTTTGACGGTCTTGGTGTTGCTGGGCAGATGGGGCAGCGAGACGGTGGGCTCGATGGTGGAAAGGTCGATTTCGATGGTCTTTTCGTATTCCGCGTCGGGATCGGGCTCATAGGCAGTCCAGGGACGGTTCACGCGCCCGGTCATGTATGCCTCGGTCTTCTCGTCCACGGGGAAAATGCCGTTCTTTGCGCCTGCCTCAATGGCCATGTTGGCGATGGTGAAGCGGTCATCCATGGAAAGGGCTGCAACGCCGGGACCGGTGAACTCCATGGACTTATACAGTGCGCCGTCCACGCCGATCATGCCGATGATGTGCAGGATCACGTCCTTGCCGGAGACCCAGGGTTGGAGAGAGCCGGTGAGATGGAACTGAATGGCGGCAGGCACCTTGAACCAGGCCCGGCCGGAAGCCATACCGGCGCACATATCCGTGGAGCCAATGCCGGTGGAGAACGCGCCCAGGGCACCGTAAGTACAGGTGTGGGAGTCTGCGCCGATGCAACATTCGCCTGCGGCAATCAGGCCCTTTTCCGGCAGGAGCGCGTGCTCGATGCCCATGGTGCCAACGTCGAAGAAGTTGGTGATGTTGTGCTTTTTCGCAAAGGTGCGGGCCTGAAGGCTCAGCTTTGCGGCGTTGATGTCCTTACAGGGGGTGAAGTGGTCCAGGACGATGGCGATCTTGTCCTTGTCAAAGACCTTGGTGAAGCCGGCGTTTTCAAACTCCGTGATGGCAACGGGGGTGGTCACGTCGTTGCCCAGCACCAGGTCGAGCTTTGCCTCAATGAGCTCGCCCGCAGCAACCGATGCTTTTCCCGCATGGGCTGCCAGGATTTTTTGGGTCATGGTCATTCCCATAGTGAATTCCTCCTTATTTTTCTGGTAATGAACTCAGAATCTGAGCACAGCGTCTTCTGAGATCATTACCAATAGTCTACTATTGAAACTGCGTCTATCATTATATATAGACCGCTAAAATGACGCAATACTTTATTTCAGCGGTTCAAGGGTAATACCGCGCAAATCGTCAAGAGGATTCAGCCGAAGATTTTGCGTCGGAAAAAGACAATCGACCGCAGGAATACTTTGTGTATTTCAAGGGAGATTGACGCATTTCCGGCACAAAAGATTGGCTGTAGCCCGCAGACGGTTTGTGTGGTGTTGCCCTAAATAGTACGAATTACGTGACAGGGATTCCCCACGGCCACGCAGTTGGACGGGATGTCCTTCACCACAACGCTGCCGCCGCCGATGACAACATTATCCCCAATGGTCACCCCGGGCATCACCTGCACCCCGCCGCCGATCCACACGTCGTCGCCCACGGTGATGGGCTTGGCGTATTCCAGGCCCTGATTTCGGGTCTTCGCGTCGAGGGGATGTCCGGCGGTGTAGAAGCCGCAGTTGGGGGCCACGAACACGTTTTTGCCGAACCGCACCTTGGCGCAGTCCAAAATCACGGTGTTGTGATTGGCAAAGAAATGCTCGCCAATCTCGATGTTGTAGCCGTAATCGCACCAGAACGGCGCGACAATGGCGAACTGCTCCGGCGTGCTGCCCAGAAGCTCCCGCAGGATTTCCTGCCCCTGCTCCTCCAACGACGGAAGCAGCTGGTTGAAGCGCTGGCACAGGTCCTTGGCGTGGAGCCGGTCCCGGGTGAGGGCAGGCTCATCGGCATAGTAGAGGTCGCCGCGGAGCATTTTTTCCTTCTCGGTCAATGGATATCGCCCCTTTGCTGAAACGTGTTTTGGGATTACCCCAATATTATGACATAATCCTTGCACAAAGAATGTAGCATGTGTTACAATCTAGGAAAGAAAACTCCAAAAAGGTGGGAATTTCATGTATTACGACAGCTTTTCGTCCCCGGAGGCGGGGCTGCCCCAGGGGCTGTTTGCGCCGTTTTTCGCGGCGGGGCATCCCATGTCCTATCCCAAGGGGCAGATCATCTACATCCAGGGGCAGGAGCCGG
>CAYNEH010000183.1:0-3340 GCA_964396195.1 uncultured Oscillospiraceae bacterium | reverse complement strand
TGGGCAGGACGTGATTTTCGCCCTTGATTCCGGAAAAGCCAGAGACGGCGAACCATGTCAGGTATATACCCTTTACACCTATGATGCCGAATCGCGGACGCTTCTGGACAGCCGGGAGCTGACCCGGACGTGGTTCGTCAGTCCGGAGCAGATGCCGGAGAATGGTTTCCGTGATTTGGCTTACGACCCGACTTCCGGCTATCTCGCCGCGGTGGCGGGGCAGTGCCTGTTCGCTATTGACGTGCAGCACGGTCGGTTCTATATGGCCGCCGACGCCTCTGAACAATTGGGGGACGCGGAGTTTGCAGGCCTTGCCTTTGACAGTAGCGGAACCGGCTGGTATGTGGACAGCCTGGGCGGCGTGGGCGAGATCCGCGCCTATCTGGGCGCTGCCGACCTCGGCAAGGCGGAGACTGCACTGCCTGCCGGCGGAGAAATGCCGGAGCTGTCATCCATGGAGTACGACGAGCTTTCCGGGCGGCTGTGGGTCGCCTGGGACGGACGGCTGTACGGCGTGGAGCGGGGACAGAGCGGCTACACCATAACCCGTTCCGCCGGCATTGTCGGCGGTGCATCCTGCCTGTTTACCCGTCACTGGCCGGAGGGCTGACAGCGGAATATATGCGGAAAGCGGACGCACCCGGGTGCGTCCGCTTTTTTTACGCTGATCCGAACGATGCGCACATTTGCGCCTTTGCCTGCTCCCCGGGGTGGCTCACCGCCGTGGTCTTTCCGCCGTCCATGGGGACCGCCACGGTGTTCGGCGCACGGAGATCGGCCCCGGACATTCCGCAGGCGCTCGGATATGTATATGGTGTTCAGGCTCTGTTTCGGTTTCGGCATAGGTTTATGATCAGAGCAGCATCATCAGTGTTCCGACAACAATCATCACAAGGCCGACAGCCGCTTTCTTTGACAGCCGCTCCTTAAACACCAGTGCCGAAAAGCCGATAGATACCAGAATGCTCAGCTTATCTATGGGCACAACAACACTGGCAAGGCCATCCTGCAGTGCTTTATAGTAGCAGAGCCAGGAGCCGCCGGTAGCCAGACCGGACAAACAGATGAATCCAAGCTCCTTTTGAGGTATTGATTTCAGCGTGTGCTGCTTTCCTTTGAGGAAAACGATCAGCCATGCCATAATCAGCACTACGCCGGTACGAATGGCAGTTCCGAGGTTGGATTCCACACCGTCGATGCCGATCTTGCCGAGGATTGATGTCAAAGATGCAAACACAGCAGAGAGAAAAGCGTACAGCAGCCAGCTTTTCTTTTCCTGTTTCTGGTTAGAAACTGCCTTTTTCTCAATCATCAGAAAAGTGCCGGCACCAATTAACACGACGGCAATCCCTTTGAGCCAAGAGATTGGTTCACCGAGGAAAATCATCGCCAACAATATCGTCAGAATGGTGCTGGACTTGTCAATAGGTACGACCTTGTTGACATCTCCGAGCTGCAAGGCTCTAAAATAGCATAGCCATGAGGCGCCGGTGGCAAGGCCGGACAGGATCAGAAATATCCATGTTTTCGCACTGAGTGCAGATATTGTCGAGGCAGAACCGACAATCCAGACCATCAGCCATGAGAAGAGCAGCACAACAATGGTGCGGATTGCCGTTGCAGCATCAGAGTCTGTTTTCTTTATGCCGCACTTGGCAAGTATCGCTGTCAATCCTGCGAACAACGCAGAGCCGAGAGAAAATAGAACCCACATAAAAATCGTTTCTCCTTTTTCGTTACACGCAGAAGCGGCAAAAAGACTGGAAAAATTATATCACATCTTTCCTCATATGCCGCCTTTGTCAACCGAGGGTATCGTATATAGACCGACAAATCCTGATAAGGACAGGAAAACTGCCGACTGCAAAGGTTGTTGCGGATTGGTACGGATTTTCATCTCCTGACTGCAAACAAACAGGCGGCACTCAACCGAAGCCGAGTGCTGCCTGTTTGTTGCCCGATTCGGCCAAAAAGCTGCCGATTTTGTAATTTTGGTGGTGCTGTCTTATCAGTACCTGGCATTTGGCGTCTCTTTTTCTGACAATCGTTTTGTGAGTCCGGCACTTGCCGGATTCACGCCTCGCCTGTTCACGGCGGCTCAGATGCGATACTCAGATGCCCAGCTCGATCCACAGATCGTTATACAGCGTGCGTGTCTCGGCAGGGAGGACCACGTATTCCTCGCAGCGGTCAAGAACCTCCTGCGGAGCGGCCATGATCTCGTACAGATCCTCGTCCAGCGGCTCGCCGTAGGTCTCCTCATAATAGGTGGGGTACTGCTCCAGCACCTCGGTGTTGGGGGAGGCGTACCCGATGTAGTCCATGTTCTTCAGGTTGGCTTCGGTGGAGGCGATGAAGTTGATCCACTCGTGGGCCTCATCCACGTTCTGTGCATCCTTGAGGATGCACATAGCGTCCACGAACCAGTTGGAGCCTTCCTCGGGCACCACGTAGGCCAGATTTTCGTTGTTTTCCAGCATGGTCAGGTAGTCGCCGGCATAGTAGGTGGCCACGGCGGCGTTGCCCTGTTCCATCTTCTGGAACACCTCGTCCATGACCTTGCCCTGATACACGCCACGGGCGTTGGCATCGGCGATGAGCTGATAGGCCTCGCGGATTTCGCTCTCATCGGTGGTATTGACGGAGTAGCCCAGATACAGCAGAGCCATAGCGAAGGCGTCCCGGGAGTTGTTGATGAGCAGAACGTTCCCGGCGTTGGCGTCGTCAAACATGGCGCTCCAACTGGTGATGGGGCCGTCCACCATGGTGGTGTTGTAGATGATGCCCAGTGTGCCCCAGGAGTAGGGGACGGTGTACTTGTTCTCCGGGTCGTAGGACAGGTTCTTGAATCGGTCGTCGATTTTGGAGAAGTTGGGGATTTTGCTGTAGTCCAGCTCAGCCAGCATATCTTCTTCGATAAGCTGGGAGATCATATAATCAGAGGGAACGATGACATCGTAATTGGCGCCGCCGTTTTTCAGCAGAGAGTACAGAGATTCGTTGCTCTCAGAGGTCTGGTAGTTGACCTTGATGCCGGTTTGCTCCTCAAATTCGTCGATCAGGTCGGTGTCGATATACTCGCCCCAGCTGCACACGTTGACGACCCGCTTGCCGCCTGTGCTGCTGCTGTTTTGACCATTCGGATCGCCGCTCGCGGCATTGACGCTGCTGTCGTCCATAGCGCATCCGGACAGGAACAGGCCCAGCGCCATCACGCAGGCGAGGGTCAAGGCAGTGATTTTCTTCAATTGATCATTCCTCCAGTGAAATAAGTGGGATATATCTCAGAGCCGGAGCGGCTCGTAAGACCGTTGGGGGTCAATGGCCGCGGCGGTTGGCC
>CAYNEH010000182.1:0-3359 GCA_964396195.1 uncultured Oscillospiraceae bacterium | reverse complement strand
CCATCGTGCTCCACGGCTCCTCCTCCGTGCCTCAGGAGTACGTCAAGATGATCAACGAGTTCGGTGGCAAGATGCCAGACGCCATCGGCATTCCCGAGGACCAGCTCCGGAAGGCTGCGTCCATGTCCGTGTGCAAGATCAACATCGACTCCGATCTGCGCCTGACCATGACCGGCACCATCCGCAAGTTCCTGGCTGAGCATCCCGACAAGTTCGATCCCCGTGAGTACCTCAAGCCCGCCCGCGCCAACATCAAGGAGCTTGTCAAGCACAAGCTGGTGGACGTTCTTGGCTGCGACGGCAAGGCCTGATCACGTAAAGGAGAATCGAAAAAATGTCTGAATTGAAAGGCGCGTGCATTATTGGACAGTCCGGCGGCCCCACCGCCGTGATCAACGCCAGCGCTCAGGGCGTTATCGAGACGGCGCTGAACTCCGGCTGCATCACTCAGGTACTGGGCGCGGCCCACGGCATCAAGGGCGTTCTGGCGGACCAGCTTTACGACATGGGCAAGGAAGATCTTCCCGAGCTTGCGCTCCTGAAATACACCCCCTCCTCTGCCCTCGGCTCCTGCCGCTACAAGCTGGCCGATCCTGACATGGATGACACCGATTACAAGCGCATCCTTGAAGTGTTCAAGAAGCACGACGTCCGCTATTTCTTCTACAATGGCGGCAACGACTCTATGGACACCTGCAATAAAATCTCCAAGTATATGCAGAAGGCCGGTTACGAGTGCCGCATCATGGGCGTGCCCAAGACCATCGACAACGATCTGAACGGCACCGACCACTGCCCAGGCTACGCCTCTGCCGCCAAATATATCGCCACCTCCTGCATGGAGGTCTGGCAAGACGCCCATGTGTATGACACCAGCATGGTGACCATTATCGAGATCATGGGGCGTCACGCGGGGTGGCTGGCCGGTGCCGCCGGACTGGCCACGTGGGCGGGGTTCGGCCCTGACCTCGTCTACCTGCCGGAGACAGATTTCGACATGGAACGCTTCATTGCCGACATCAAGGCCATTTATGACAAGACCGGTAAGTGCATGGTCGCCGTGTCCGAGGGCATCCACTATGCCAACGGCACCTTCGTCTCCGAGGCCAAAACCTCTGCAACCGACGGCTTCGGCCACGCGCAGCTGGGTGGTCTGGCGGTATCTCTGGCGGAAACGGTCAAGCAACGTCTGGGCGTCAACAAGGTTCGCGGCATCGAATTGTCCCTGCTTCAGCGGTGCGCCGCCCACTGTGCGTCCAAGACCGACATTGATGAAGCCTACTTGGCTGGTCGTGCCGCCGTGGACGCAGCTGTCTCCGGCGTGACCGACAAGATGGTTGCCTTCAAGTGCAGCCGGGACGGCGGCTATCGCTGCGAGATTGCGCTGGAGCCTCTGGATGTGGTGGCGAACTTTGAAAAGAAGGTGCCCCGTGAGTGGATCAACGAAGCTGGAAACGGTGTGAATCAGGCGTTTATCGATTACGCCCTGCCCCTCATTCAGGGCGATGCCAATCCGCCGCAGGAGTTTTCTCTGCCCCGATTTGCCAAGCTGAAAAAGATCCTCGCCGAATAAAAAACAACAGCCCCGCGGAATGAATTCCGCGGGGCTGTTTCATTTTCATTTGAATCAGACTTTCAGGTCAGCGCTGCGGCCCTTGAGGGCATCGGCATAGCGCTCAAAAACAGGCGCGGCGTTCACTGCCAAGAAATCGGTGACCTGCTGAGGGCAGCGGCCGATATAGCGGGACGGCTCCAAATGAGCGGTCAGCTCTTCACGGGTCAGTCCGAAGGTGGAATCGGCGGCAATAAGATCGATGAGGTTATTGGACAGGCCAAGGTCCTTCACGTTGCGGCCAGCCTCCAGAGAGAGCTGGCGGATGCGCTCGTGAAGCTCCTGACGGTTTCCGCCGCGCTTGACGGCGTCCATCATAATGTTCTCGCTGGCCATAAAGGGCAACTCCTCCATCACGTGCTTCTCAATGACCTTCTCGTGAACGATCAGCCCGGCGGACACGTTCTCGTAGATATTCAGGATAGCGTCAACAGCAAGGAATGCTTCGGGCACGGAAATGCGCTTATTGGCGGAATCGTCCAGCGTTCGCTCAAACCACTGGGTGGCGGCTGTGAATGCTGGGTTTGCGGCGTCCGCCATAACATAGCGGCTCAGCGCGCAGATGCGCTCACACCGCATGGGGTTGCGCTTGTACGGCATGGCGGAAGATCCAATTTGCTTACTCTCAAAGGGCTCCTCCACCTCCTTGAGGTGACACAGAAGCCGCATATCCGTGGCGAACTTGCTGGCGGACTGCGCAATGCCGGACAGCGTGTTGAGCACGGCGGCATCAACTTTCCGGGAGTAGGTCTGACCTGACACGGGAACAGTGGCCTCGAAGCCCATTTCCCGAGCAATGCGGTTGTCCAGTTCTTTGCACTTCTCGTTGTCACCCTCAAATAACTCCATGAAGGAAGCCTGCGTGCCAGTGGTGCCCTTACAGCCCAGCAGCTTCAGGTTGACAATTCGGTACTCCACCTCGTCAAGATCCATGAGCAGGTCGTTCATCCACAGGGTGGCGCGCTTGCCCACTGTGACTAACTGAGCGGCCTGAAAGTGCGTAAAGCCAAGGGTCGGCAAGGCTTTGTACTTGTCAGCAAACACCGCCAGATTATGTAGCACACGAACCAGCTTGTCCCGGACGAGGCACAACCCCTCCCGCATGATGATGACGTCGGTATTGTCACCTACGTAGCAGCTGGTAGCCCCCAGATGGATGATGGGCATGGCCTTGGGGCAGGCTGTGCCGAAGGTGTGGATATGAGCCATCACATCGTGGCGGAGCTCTTTTTCCTTCTGTGCGGCCAGCTCGTAGTCAATGTCGGTGATGTGAGCTTCCATCTCATCGATCTGCTCTTGCGTCACAGGCAGGCCCAGCTCCATCTCAGCCCGAGCCAAAGCAATCCACAGGCGGCGCCAGGTGGAGAACTTTTTGTCTGGGGAAAAGATGTACTGCATCTCATCGCTTGCGTACCGGGAGGATAGAGGGCTTTCGTAAATATTTTTGTTCATTGAGCGATTCTCTCCTCGTTTTTATTGTAAAACAGCGGTTGAATTTAAAATTATTTTAGCACAAAATGCCGCCCCGGACAATACCGCGCAGGCCGAAAATAAAAGGACTGCGGCAATTTTATCTGGGTTGATTGCATAATGAAGTTGGACACCAAAAAATCCATAGTGATTTTTCCTGTATGGTAGAATGAAGTTTGGACACAACATTTTCCAAGGGAGGGCAATCACTATGGACTGACCAGATTATATCACAGAATCGGTAGAACGCAAGAAGGGACAGCACTTGCAGCGAGAA
>CAYNEH010000181.1:0-3368 GCA_964396195.1 uncultured Oscillospiraceae bacterium | reverse complement strand
GCCGGGGTTGGCTGGCTGTACTTTGCCCTCATGGGTCTGCTGGCCGTGGTGCTGGGGGCCTTCGGCAGCATATTCAACACCTATTCCAGCCTGTATCTGTCCAAGGATAACGACCTGCTGCTGTCCCTGCCTATCCCGGTGCACACCATTATCGCCGCCCGGCTGTTCACCGTGTACCTCATGGGTCTGATGTACTCCGCCGTGGTCAGCGTCCCGGCGGTGATCGTGTACTGGGTCGTGGGTACCTTTTCCGCCGGGACGGTGATCGGCGGCCTGCTCACCGTGGCTCTTATCTCGGTGTTCGTCCTCATCCTGTCCTGCCTGCTGGGCTGGGTGGTGGCGAAGGCCAGCCTGAAGCTCAAATACAAAAGCTTCACCACCGTGCTGGTCTCCCTGCTGTTCTTCGGCGGGTACTACTTCCTCTACTTCAAGGCCAGCTCCTTCATCAGCGCCATCATCGCCAACGCCGCCGACTACGGCGCGGCCATCCGGGGTGCGGCCTATCCCCTGTACCTCTTCGGCCGGATGGGCGAGGGCAGCGTCCCCGCCATGCTGCTCTCCGCCGCTGTCATCCTCGTGCTGCTCGCCCTGACGTGGTGGCTGCTGGCCCGGAGCTTCCTGCGCATCGCCACCGCCAGCGGCAAGACGGCGAAGGCCCAATATAGGGAAAAGGCCGCAAAGACCCGGAGCGTCTCCTCCGCCCTGCTGGGTCGGGAGCTGGCCCGCTTCACCGGCAGCCCGAACTATATGCTCAACTGCGGGCTGGGTACGCTGCTCCTCCTCGCCGGCGGAGTATATTTTCTTATCCGGGGCGGGCAGTTGGGTGAGACACTGACCGGCTTGTTCGGCAGCGCCGACGTCACCTGCGTGCTGGCGGCCGCTGCCGTCTGCGTGCTGGCCTCCATGAATGACACCACCGCTCCCTCCGTCTCGCTGGAGGGCAAAAACCTCTGGCTCATCCAATCCCTGCCCGTGACGCCCCGTCAGGCCCTGCTGGCCAAGGCGGAGGTGCAGCTGCTCGTCACCTGCATCCCGGCGCTGCTGTGCGCCCTGTGCATCATCGCCGCCCTGCGGCCCGGCCCGGTGGGTGCGCTCATCGTGCTGCTGCCCCTGCTGTACGCGTTGCTGTCCGCCTTCTGGGGGCTGTTCCTCAACCTGAAGCGGCCCAGCCTCACCTGGACAAACGAGATTGCACCCATCAAGCAGAGCATCCCCACGGCGCTGGCCCTGTTCGGCAACTGGGCCTACTCCATTCTGCTGGCAGGCGGGTATTTCCTGTTCCGCCGGTATCTCCCGGCGGCGGTCTATCTGGCCCTGTTCAGCGCGGTGACGGCGGTGTGCGCCGCTCTGCTGTACCGCTGGGTGTGCACCCGGGGCGCGGGAATCTTCGCCGCGCTGTAAGCCCTTCCGCATATGAAAACACCCCTGAACCGGATGTTCAGGGGTGTTTTTCTGTATTTTACCAGAGCATGAGTCGCTGGGCATCCTGACGGAGCTGCTCCCGGTAATCCGGGTGGGCGATGGCAACGAGGTTGTCCACCCGCTCCCGGACGGAGCGGCCCCGCATGGGGGCCACGCCGTACTCGGTGACGATGTAATCGACGTCGTTCCGGCTGAGGGTGACCACGGAGCCCAGCGGCAGCTGGGCGTTGATGGCGGACACGTCGCCGGACTTGGTGTGGGCCACGGACTTGACGGCGATGATGTTCCGGCCGCCCTTGGCGTGGAGTGCGCCAATGGCGGTGTCGCACTGCCCGCCGGAGCCGCTGTACTGGAGAGAGCCGATGGACTCGGAGGCACACTGTCCGGTAAGGTCCACGTTCAGCGTGGTGTTGATGGATACCATGTTGTCGTTCTGGGCGATGACGGAGGGGTTATTTACGTAGGCGCCCGGCATGAGGAGAATGCCTGGGTTCTGGTCGAGAAAATTGTAGAGATCCCGGCTGCCCAGCGTGAACGCGCCCACGATCTTGCCCCGGTGGAGGGTCTTCTTCCGGCCTGTGACCACGCCCGCAGCCACAAGGTCCAGAATGCTGTTGGTGATCATCTCGGTGTGAACGCCGAGGTCGTGCTTGCTCATCAGGCCGCGGCCCACGGCGTCGGGGATGCCGCCGATGCCCAGCTGGATGGTGTCCCCGTCGTGGACCAGCTCAGCGATGTGGGCGCCGATGGCCTGCTCCACGGCGGTGGGCTCGCTGGCGGGAATCTCGGGCATTTTGCCGTCTCCCTCCACGATGTAGTCCACCTGACTGATGTGGACCTCCGTGTCGCCGCAGATGGCGGGCATATCCGGCGTCACCTCCACGATGACCAGATCCGCCTGCTCCAGCATCTCCCGCTCGTGGATGAGGCACATGGACATGCGGAAGTAGCCGTGCCGGTCCATGGGGGTGACGGCCACCATGAACACGTTCACCGGGCTGTGCTCCAGCCAGCGGGCAGAGCCGTTGTGCAGATGGTTCGGATACACGTTGGACAGGCCCTTCCGGTGGGATGCCCGCCCGGGGGCCATCATGAACACGTTGTCAACGGTGAAGGACTCCCTGCAGGCCGGGTCGGACAGAAAGGGGTAGTTCCGCATGCCCAGTCCGCTATAGTATTTCAGACCGTGCACCCGGCCGTTGAGGGAGCTGAGCCGCTCCAGCAGCCGGGCGGGCTCACCGGCGGCGGCCCCTGCGCCAATGACGTCGCCGTCCCGGATGTGGGACAGGGCCTCGTCCACGCTGACCAGCTTGGCGGCATACTGGGCCTGATAGTTTTCGTACATTCCGGAAATTCCGGTATTCTGGAGCTTCATATCGCAGCACCCTTTCCCTGATAATCCGCGCCGTATCCGGCGCCGTTTTCTGCACTTATTATAGGAGAAAAGCGCCGCAAAGTGAAATATTCAAAAACGATAAGTCCCGGCCCCTGTCAGTCCTTTTTGAGATGATCGGAGTCAAAAAAGAGACACTGAGGCGGGCAGACATTTCTGCCTGCCCGCCTGCCGGAACTGTATAATCTGTCTTACGCCTTTTCAAGAATGTCGCTCACGTCGAGATTCTTTGCGCCGCGGGTGAACGTGACGGTCTTGCCGTCGTGGGTGAGCTTATAGGCCTCGCCGATGCTGCCCTTTTTCAGCAGGTCGGCAAGCGCAAAGGTCGAGGTCGCTTTCTTGGTGACGAACACGATCTTCTCCACGCCGCGCCCTTTCATCGTGCTGATGCCGCTGAGGGTTCCGGTGAGGATGGCAAAGTCTGCGTCCACGGTAATGGTCAGCACGCCGTCCTTCTGCTCAGCCTTATAAGAGATATTCTTGCCGTCCTTGTCTGTAACGCGATAGAGCGGAGCGGACTGCGTATCGGACTCTGTGAGGACAGGAGTGGGCG
>CAYNEH010000180.1:0-3393 GCA_964396195.1 uncultured Oscillospiraceae bacterium | reverse complement strand
AGCAATATTATAAGCATTATACAAATTCTATCACTTCACCTTGACAAATCATCGCCGCTTTGCTACCCTGAACTCAGCCACACGCATCCAATGCGGACGCTCGTGAGAAATGAGAAGAGCATGACGGTCATCGTTCCGCCATGCTCTTTATTTGTTTCCGGGGAGGTGAGTGCAAGCCCGTCCTGCCGTTTCCACCACAAAGTACTTATTCCAGAGAGGGAGAATCTACTTATGGCAAACAAGACTAAAGCTTCAACATCCAAGGCAAGCCGCTTCCTGTGCATCTCCATCGTACTGATGCTCATCTGCTCCATCGCCACCTACGCGATCCAGACCGACTTCGGCAAGGTCAAGGTCACAGAGATCAACTGGGAGAAAGACAACGGCTACGCCATGAACGGCTGGCTCTTCGTCCCCGACACCGCTACCGCCGAGAACCCCGCCCCCGCCGTCGTGGTCAGCCACGGCATGTATAACAACAAGGGCATGCAGGATCTGAACTTCGTGGAGCTGGCCCGCCGGGGCTATGTGGTTCTGGCCCAGGATATGCCCAACCACGGCGACTCCGAGAATACCGACAACATCATGGGCATCCTGATGGGCATGTACGAATCCGTCAAGGTCCTCGACCGCATGCCCAACGTGGACTCCACCCGCATCGGCGTCACCGGCCACTCGCTGGGCGGCATGTCCTGCAACATGTCCGTCAGTCTGGACAACATGGCCGAGACTCCGCTGGTGGCCGCCGTCCTGCTCAACTCCGCCGACGCCACCTATACCGACGATGCTGGCTTCACCAACATCTACGGCGCACGTGATGTGGGCATCATCGCCGGCAAGTATGACGAGTGGTTCTTCGGCGACACCGACGCCGACGGCAACGCCACCCTGCCCAAGGATTTCGTCGCCAACAAGAACGCCCAGTCCTTCCTCCACTTCGGCACCGATCCCGAGGGGCAGGACGTCCGCGAGGCCGGCACCATGTACACCGAGACCATCGACGGCGAGGAAGCCATCCGCGTGATCTACAACCATTCCTTCATCCATCCCTGGTCCCACTTCAGCCGCCGCTCCACCGTTTCCACCATTTCCTTCTTCGAGGCCGCTCTGGGCGCGCCCAACCCCATTGCCGCCACCAATCAGATCTGGCAGTGGAAGGTGGTCGCCAACGTCATCGGTCTGGTCGGCTTCTTCATGTTCATGGTGAGCCTGGCCCTCGTGCTGGTGAAGAAGCCCTTCTTCGCCGAGATCGGCACCGACGGACTGGTGGCCCCCCGCAAGACCGATAAGGCCGGCAAGACCTGGTTCTTCGCCAGCATCATCATCTGCGCCGTCATCTGCACCGTCATCTACCTGCCCATCATGAACACCGTGCCCTCCAACTCCACCGCCGACATCGGCTGGCCCCAGAGCCAGGCGCTGGGCATCGGCACCTGGTCCGCCGCCTGCGGCGTGGTCGGCATCATCAGCATGCTCATCAGCTACTTTGCCTACGGCAAGAAGCACGGCATGGATCTGGCCGACGTGGGCCTGAAGATCTCCCCGCGCAAGCTGGGCAAGACCATCCTGCTGGCCTTGATCGTGGTGGCCGCCTGCTTCGGCTGCGTGGCCGTGGCCGACTAC
Organism: uncultured Oscillospiraceae bacterium; assembly: GCA_964396195.1. Lineage (GTDB taxonomy): Bacteria > Bacillota > Clostridia > Oscillospirales > Oscillospiraceae > Enterenecus. The sequence continues at coordinate 1,770 of CAYNEH010000180.1, read as the reverse complement.
TTCTTCATGGCCGACTTCCGGGTTTGGACGCTGGCCATCCGCGCCTTCAACCCCGAGAAGCTGTGGGTGTCCCTGTGGTACGTGCTGTTCTTCCTCGTGTACTACGTGGCCAACTCCGTGGCCGCCAGCTGCTTCAACTACAACGATGTGGGCGGCAAGCACAGCTGGGTCAACACCCTGCTGCTGGCCATCGCCGCGGTGTTCCCCGCCCCTGTGCTGCTGCTCATCCAGTACATCCCCTTCCTGTCCGGCGGCAACATGCCCTGGCCCTCCAACAACATGCAGTCCGTCTGGCTGTTCCCCATGCTGGTCATCCTGCCGCTGGCTGTGGTCCTGTCCCGCATCCTCTACCGCCGCACCAAGAACCCCTATCTGGCCGGCATCATTCTGGGTATCTTTGTTACCCTCAGCACCTGCTCCAACTCCCTGACTCTGGCCATGTGATCCTCGGCCCTGACAGGTATGCAAAAGCCCCCGGAAGGCAGTGCCTTCCGGGGGCTTTGACATATACCTATCCAGTATCCAGTTCACTATTGATTTCATCTTGACACGGACGACGATTCTTGGTATTCTAACTGCTGGTGTGCGGGACAGCCCGCAATCTGATGGAGGTGAACCCTTATCTGATCGGCCGCGGCACAACAGAGAACAGCAAACAGGGCGGCTGGTCGCATCGCCTCCCCAACAGCCCCGGACAGGGACCTCACGGGGAGCGAAAAATCCGTAAAGAAGTTTTCGTGGGGCAGTTTTGCCCAAAAATTAGGAGTCTGAGAAAAATGAAAAGAAAGATCATGTTAGCGTTAATGGTAATGGCAATGGGTGCCATGGTAATGGCCGGGTGCAGCGCTGAATCCGGAACGGATACGGATACGGATACCGATGCCACACCCAGTGAAAGCGCCGCCGTCTCCGAACAGACGGAAATCGCAAATCCCTGGACGGAATCCGATCAGCAGGGCGTTGAGGAAGCGACCGGCTTTATCATGACCGCGCCGGAGGGAGCCACCGAGGTCTCCTACAGCTATATGAGCGACAACGGAATGGCGCAGATGGAATATACGCTGGATGGGACGGCATGGACCTACAGAATGCAGCAGGCGGACGCACTGACGGACATCTCCGGACTGGCATACGAGTGGACCGCCGAAGAGGAAGGCAGCGTTTCCGGCATGGCGGCGACGTATTCCACGTATACTGCTTCCGATAACGGGACAGATAACGATGTGCAGGTCGTGAACTGGTACGACGCCGTGGTCGGCGTGACGTATTCGCTCTCCGCTGTCTCCGGCGATCTGGACGGGATTGACATGCAGGCATGCGCGGAGCAGCTGTACGTTACCATGCAGGGCGAGTCGACGGACGATGCCGAGGGCGATGCTGAGAAAGAGCTGAATGATTACTTCCTCGGCGAGCATAAGCGCAGCGAGGACGAAAGCACCCTGACCATCACGGACAACGGCGACGGCACGTTCAAGGTCGACATCACCATTGTCAAACTCTGCAATCTGGAAAACGGCGTCGGAACCTTCGAGGACCACAAGATGACCTTTGATGTAGACGACCCGAACGGGGACAAGCTGTCCGGCGTAATCTACATGGACAGCGACAACAGCCTGACCGTGAAGATCACGGACAGCGCATGGAACTATCTGCCGGTTGACGAAGTCCTCGAGGGCTTTGGCAAGTAACGGCGGAAACGCTCGAAGGCTTTTTAAGCCCTCCGGTGTTTGGTACAGAATTCCGATTCTCAGGCGGCAGCCGTGCGCTTCG
>CAYNEH010000179.1:0-3543 GCA_964396195.1 uncultured Oscillospiraceae bacterium | reverse complement strand
ACTCCGCTTCGCCGGAGTAACGGCGAATTCTATCCCGAGAATGGGGTCGAGAAAAGACGTTCCCCAAAGGGCGCAGCCCTTTGGTTCTTGTTACTTTCTGTGCGCACAGAAAGTAACCCCCAGCAGAGCGTCCGCAGGACGCACCAAGTCCCTCGCCGGACTTCCGGCGAATTCGGGAAAGCGAATCCGCGTTTTCTCCCTAAGCGCATTTTTGCCTACTTTTTGTGCGCACAAAAAGTAGGTCGCCAGGGGGCGAAACCCCTCACTTCTTCTGCTGCAGCTTGAAGATCTCCCGCTTCGCTTCGCTCAGCTCCGTTTTGAGCTGGGCGGACTCCTCCAGCAGGTCCTTAATCTGGCGGCGGAGATTCTCAGAAGCCGCCTGCTCCTTGAAACGCTCGTCGGCAATGTTCATGGCAGTGAGCACCGCGCCGTCTACTGCGGCCAGATGTCCGCCCGCCGTGGTCTCCTTCAGCTTTCCGTCTACGTATGCGGCCACTTTCTGGACGTATCCGTCCTCTTCTGTGGCCAGAAGGGAATAGGGCTGCCCTCCGATGGTGACTGTGACCCTGTTTTTCATTCCGCGACCCTCCAGTTCGTTTTCTGCTGTATGATAATTAAGGCAACACCGTTCTTGCAATACACAAAGTATTGCAGCGTCAATGCGCCTCATTCGGAAGCAAAATTTGCTCGCAATTCGTTCTTGCCGAATTATGCGGTGCTGCCTTAAGTATACCATACGTTTCAAAAAAAAGGAATGAAAAAACCGTGAAATTTGCGTTTTGCAGCGGAGTTTTCTCCGCAGTCCGAACAGACGGCGGAACACTGGATAAAAGGAAGATTTGAAAGATTAAAAATCACCAAAATTTGGTTAAAATCCCCCGCTTTTTCTTGCGCCGGGGTACGGTATCCTGTATGATACTGTTGCGGGGAGCTGACAAGGCCGCCTTGCGGGGAGAGGAGCAGTCCTGACACGGGCGAAGTTTTCTGCCTGCGGGAAACGGAGCATGGTGTCAGGGACTGCGGCGACGCAGGGCGCTGTGATTGACTTTCCGCCGGTTTTCCCCTATAATCAGTCAAAACAGAACACAAAGGAGTGCGTTCCATGAAAGGCATCATTCTGGCCGCCGGACGGGGCACCCGTCTGTACCCCATGACCCGCCCCGTCTGCAAGCCGCTTCTGCCTGTCTATGACAAGCCCCTCATATACTACCCGCTGTCCGTCCTTATGGAGGCCGGCATTTCCGAAATCATGATCATCGTTCCGCCCGGGGAGGAGCCAGCCTTCGCCGCCCTGCTGGGGGACGGCAGCCAGCTGGGCATACGCATCGAATATGCCGTCCAGCCGGTGGCCCGGGGTATTGCCGACGCACTGCTCATCGGGGCGGACTTCCTGAACGGGGACGATGTTTGCCTTGCGTTGGGAGACAACATTTTCTACTCGCCGTCCCTCCCCGCCGCGCTGAAGCAGGCCGGCGCCAACAACCGGGGTGCCACGGTGTTCGGCTACTATGTGGACGATCCCCGGCCCTTCGGCGTGGTGGAGTTTGACGGGCAGGGAAGGGCCATTTCCATCGAGGAAAAGCCTCAGAACCCCAAGAGCAACTACATCATTCCCGGCCTGTATTTCTACAACAGCGACGTCATTGGCATTGCCCGGGGACTGACGCCCTCCGCCCGGGGGGAGCTGGAGATTACCGACGTGAACCTTGCCTATCTCCGCCGGGACGAGCTGAGCGTCATCCCGCTGGACCGGGACTGCGCGTGGCTGGACGCGGGCACGGCGGACAGCCTGCTCACCGCCGCCCAGACCATCCGGGACATTCAGGCGGGCGGCCGGTATGTGGGCTGCATCGAGGAGATTGCCCGGGACGAGGGCTGGATTACCACGGAGCAGGTTCATGAACTCGGCCGAACCATGACCACCACCAATTACGGGAAATATCTGCTGGCGCTGTGAAAGCCGCGGTCATAAGTGAAAAAGCACCGGTTTTGAATTGAAACCGGTGCTTTTTTGCGCTCTTTCTCTGCGGACGGAGCCGTCAACAGCCTGCGCTTTGCGGATAGAAAACAATGAAGCTCCCCCCGGAGAGACAGCACTTTTGTTCTGCTGCCGCTCGTGGGGGGAGCTTGTTGGTTATGCTCGCTTTTTACGTCCGAAATACCGGATTTTACTTATCCTCGGGGTTGATGGCGATGCCGCGGTTCTTGTCGCCGCTGGCGTTGATGCCGAACTCGTAGTCCTTGCCGGGCAGAATGGCGTTGAGCACGATGCCGGCGATAGCGGCGATGGCCAGAGCGGTCAGCGTGATGTGGGCAGAGCCGATGGTGAAGGTGATGCCATCGGAGAAGCCCAGACCGCAGACGAGGATGACGGCGGCGATGATGAGGTTGCGGCTGTTGGTGAAGTCCACCTTGTTCTCAACCAGATTGCGGATACCGATGGCGGAAATCATGCCGTACAGGATGAAGGAGATGCCGCCGATGATGGCAGAGGGGATGGCGCCGATGAAGTTGGACAGCACGGGGAAGAAGGAGATTACGATGGCGAAGATGGCGGCCAGACGGATGACGCGGGGGTCATACACCCGGGACAGAGCCAGAACGCCGGTGTTCTCGCCGTAGGTGGTGTTGGCGGGGCCGCCGAACATGGCGGACAGGGAGGTGGCGATGCCGTCACCAATGAGGGTGCGGTGCAGGCCGGGATCGGAGATGAAGTCTTCGCCCACGGTGGCGGAGATAGCAGAGATGTCACCGATGTGCTCCATCATGGCGGCGATGGCGATGGGGGCCATGACCAGAATGGAGGTGATGTCAAACTTGGCAATAAAGAAGTCGGGGACGTTTACCACGTCGGTGACGGTGTTGACGGCGATGTTGGACAGATCCACCAGCGCGGAGCCGTCAGGATTGGTGACGCCGAAGGCGTTGAGGATCAGAGCCACAGCGTAGCTGATGGCCACGGCCAGCAGGATGGGGATGATCTTGATCATGCCCTTGCCCCAGATGTTGGCAATGACCACGATGGCCAGAGCCAGAATGGCCAGCCACCAGTTGTTGCTGCAGTTCTGGACGGCGGAGCCGGAAAGGGACATACCGATGAGGATGATGATGGGGCCGGTGACCACGGGGGGCAGGAAGCGCATGACCTTCTTGACGCCGACGACCTTCATGATGAAGGCCAGGATCAGGTACAGCAGACCGGCCACCACCATACCGCCGCAGGCGTAGGGCAGTTTTTCTGCCATGGTCATATTAGCGTACATGCCGCTGTTCAGCTGCGCGATGGCAGCGTAGCCGCCCAGAAAGGCGAAAGAGGAACCCAGAAAAGCGGGTACCTTGAACTTGGAGCAGAAGTGGAAGAACAGGGTGCCGAAGCCGGCGAAGAACAGGGTGACGCGGATGGACAGGCCGGACTGAGTGCCGTCAAGCTCGGTAAAGTACTGGTTGGTCAGGATGGGGACCAGAATGGTGGCGCCGAACATGGCGAACATGTGCTGGAAGCCCAGAATGAGCATCTTGGGCCAGCCGAGAGTCCGTGCGTCG
>CAYNEH010000178.1:0-3561 GCA_964396195.1 uncultured Oscillospiraceae bacterium | reverse complement strand
TCAGGGTCACGCTGCCCTGGTCGATTTTCTGCATATTGCCGATCATGCTGGTGGCCGCCAGCACCCGGCCCAGTGCAGCGGTGGCCACTGCGGTGGTTTTATGGATCTCCCGGGCCCGCCGGGTGATCTCCGTGGTGCTCACTGCGGTAATTTTCACAAAGCCGTCCCGGGTCATGGCCCGAACAAGCTGATCTGTCATGTAGTTTCTTCCTTTCAATCGTAGGGATGGCAGGCTAATTCTGCTTTCACCTTATATACCCTCCAGCGGGACAAAATGTCCCGCACCGACCAAAAAAAATTGCGGCGCGGCAGTTTTTGCCGCGCCGCAGGGGACGGATGTTTAAGGGGAGTATGGATTACGGCAGACGCGGGGCTTTGGGAAGGGGAGACTCGCGCGATACCTTTTTCTTCTGAGGTGCCTCTTCAAGCTTCAGCTTGTTCTGATGGCGCTCCACCTTATCCTGAACCTCGGCGCGTCTGGCGCGCATCTTTTCGCGCGTCTTTTCACGTTCAGCTTTGACGCGTATCCGTTCCTCTTCCACGCCCTTCTTCCACGCCGCAAAACTCTCTTTGTAGCCGGATTTGCAGTCCTGAATCGTCTTCTCGGGGATTCCGTTCTTCACCGTATCAAATACCCGCTCTTTGGAAAGCTGCCCATTCTCGTCAAGGCAGGATTGCCGCAGTTTTTTATATGCATCCGACTGCGTCATCCAGGTGCGCAGCATTTCCACCTGCGAGGCAGTACCAAGCAGAGACTCCGTGGAGCCTATGCCTTTTGGGGGAGGATTCTGACGATCCCCCCGAATCATTTCGTAAACCATGGTATTGCTCAGGAGCTTATCCAGCGTCTCCTGAGAAACGTTTCCGGCAGGGTCGGCACACTGCGCCGCCGGAATCAGAATAGACGTCCTTGCAAAGTCCTTGAATTGAGTGCAATACTTGTCTTTCTCTTTTCCTCTGTTGATGGGTTCAACGGAATACACATATTTTTTTGCCACATCGGGCGCGGTGAGCAACGGCTGAATGAAGGAACGATACCGTTCCAGCTTGTCCCGCGGATCAAAATTGTTCAGGAAGTTGTTTGCAAGATAGACAGGGTTCGGCTCATCGCTGCCCGGCTCCTTTGGAATGATTGCTCCGTTTTCTGCCCGGTAAGTATTGATTGCGTAGGCGCCCAGTTCATCGATCCATTTCAGTGCGTTCTTTGCATCGCTGACATATGTCTCGATGGGACCCTTTGCGTTGGGATCCATTCCGGCGGCCTTTCGATCCCGCCGCTCCTGAATCACCAGCTGGGCGGCAATGACCGATCCGGCTGCCTTTTGAACCAGCCCCAGCTTATTCTCGACCACTTTGCTGTCAAGCCAGTTGTTATGTTTATAGCTTACTTTCAGCGTACCAACATTGTTATCGAGATAACTGCGGAGCTTTTGAGGCAGCGCTGCATTGCTGTACATCTGCTTGAGCCATTCCCCCGGATTCGCCATGCGATTTTCAACATCCGCCTGGCGGATCTGCGACTTCATGGCAGCGCTTTCGTTTTCAGCTGCCGTGAGCGCCTTGATCTCCGCCAGGGACTTGCCCTGGTATTTATCCAGAGTTGCCTTGGCATCGCGCACCAGCTGCAGCTCCTTGAGCTTAAACTTGGCATAGGCCTGAATCTTTTTGGTCTCGTTCACACGGGCAATTTCCCGCTCTTTCAGCTTTGGGTCGGTTCTTCTCAGGCGGTCACGTTCCTTGCTCTCCAAATAGGCAGTGCTAGCCTTCTCAAGGCGCTCAAATCGCCGGATTGCCTTGTCTATATCCTGCTGGGTAAAGTTCGCTTTTAGCAGGGGCAGATCGTCAACCTTGCGAAGAGCGCTTTTCAGCTCCCGGAATGCGCCATGGTTGATCATATACCAGGAATCAGTTGCCAGCAGCGTTCTCATGTGCAATGCGTTATTCCCCCTGAGCGACTGGTTGTACATCGTCTCAGGATGCATGATGGAAAGGGTATCCATGGGAGTTTTCTGCTGAATGATAACAACGCGACTTCCCTGCTGATAAGCATGGGGCTTATCCGGGTGCTTTGCCACTTTCTGATCCGGTCTATCCGGGTTCTGCACTTCGTCAGAATAGTTTTCCTTAAAATGAGTAGTGCTTTGATTGTCAAAGCTGAAGCGGTCAAGAATATCCTGATTATTCTTCATGGCAAGCCCTTGTTGGTCAATGTGGTTGCACATGTCTCCCAGCATGATGGAGAAATTGTCGCTTACAGCATAGGCATAGTTCTTAAACTCCGGCTTCCGATCAATTTTTCTCTTCCGCCAGTCCGGCTCAAGTTCACTGTGGTCGAATCCATAATACGCACCGCGAATATCCGACATATTATAGCCGTTCATGGTATTGATATCGAGATACTCATACAAGGGGTTGGCAATCAGATGGAGCTTTGCCTTTGCAGCAAGTAGGGCACTGCTGACAGAATTAGGCCGAAATGCCTCCATCATTGCTTTGTCTTCTTCGCTCACAGCGAGGAAACCGTTTTCCGCGTCCTCCAGATAGTTTTTAATATCGGGAAGCATGTTGGACGCACGGTCAATCCGCAGGAAGTTTTTCTCCAGCTCGGCAGCAGGAAGAGAGGGATCGGTGAGCGTGTCCAGATTGTTGTAAATCCTCTGAAAATCCTTCAGCCGCTCCATCACCAGCTCACCGCGCCGCTTGGCAAACCGCTCCTCCACCGCCTGCGCCCGCGTCGCAAGGCTGCCATCTCTGAAATCGGGACCGAACTTTATAACAAGGTCATTTTTCTCCTTCTTATATCGCTCGCTGTCAGGCTTAAACAGCCAGCTGATCTCCTCGTTGCGCTCCTTCAGGTTGCCGTTGTAGGTTATATACTGGATATCGGCGTATTCAGGCATATACAATGCGCCGTAAGCGCGCGGGAGCTGCGGCAGCTCAGGCAGCGCATTTTCAGCCCAGTCCGCAAACTGAATGTGCGCCTTACGAACTGCGGCAGATGCGGCACGGCGCTGTTTCCGCTCCGATCTGCTGTAGCGCAGAAGTTGGGGGCCCTCATGATTCGCAAGACCATAGCGATTGTTGGGATGCTCCAATATGCCATAGATCTCGTCTTGTCCAAGCATGGGGGTCAGCTCTTTGGTGAGATACCGCTCGGTCTCTGCCATTGCCTGCTTCCGGAACTCTTTAAGCTTTTTTTCGCCATTCGGAACGTACTGCAGGAAGAACTTTTTCAGACTGGAATCTTTGAACGGGCAGGGTGGCGCGCCGAGGATGGCCTCCTCCTGTTTTTTGTTAAGCTGCTGATTGTTGTTAGCGGCCTGCTGTGCGATTTTCTTAGGGCCGTCCAGCATATCATCAACAAACGCCGGGTTGCGAATCAGCCGCAGCTTTACCTCGTCTGACAACGCAGCCCACATCTTTGCGGAAAGAATATTGTCATAAAGGGTCTGAATATTCTGTTGAAGGGACATAGGAAATCTCCTTGTATTATAGAGTAGTAGTTATTAGAGCCCCTCTCCAAGGGCTTGTGCTACACTGTAAGGGATGCTGTGGATTGGT
>CAYNEH010000177.1:0-3566 GCA_964396195.1 uncultured Oscillospiraceae bacterium | reverse complement strand
GCTGACTTCATTCAGCCGGGGTCTGCAAACTTTTTTTGCGCATAAATCTTGACAGCACCGGCTTTGCGGGTTTGTGGAGAGAAACGGGAGAGAAAAAACCGCTTATTTTTGCCCCGCCTACTCCTTACAAAAGCACAAAAAAGATTGAGGTTGTTCCGATAACTCCGAATCGACTTCGGGGTATACTTCCGAACCTCAATCTCTACAAGATACTCTCTTTTTGCATGTCGCAATTGGAGGATAGGCGTATGTCACAACAGATTCGATGTATGTCGCAACTAAAAAATCAATAGTTGTGAAAATCCGCTGTATGCTTGAAAATCAGCTTGTTTTCTGCCGCAAAAGTTCGATTATTCCTGATCCCAGTTGTGCCAGACGTTCTGGACGTCGTCATCATCCTCCATAAGGTCGATGAGTTTTTCCATGTTCTTGATATCCTCCTCAGAGGTGAGGGCAACATAGTTCTGGGGGACCATCTCCACGCGGGCGGACAGGAAGGTGTAGCCTTTCTCCTCCAGCACGCCCAGCACGGCGGCAAAGTCGTCCGGCTCGGTGTAGACGGTGAATACCTCGTCCTCTGCTTCGAAGTCGGCGGCGCCGCTGTCCAGCGCATCCATCATGACGGTATCTTCATCCAGATCCTCGCGCTCGATGACCAGGACGCCCTTCTGGTCAAAGGACCAAGACACACAGCCGGAAGCTCCCAGATTTCCGCCGTACTTATCGAAGATGTGGCGGACGCTCGGGGCAGTGCGCTGACGGTTGTCGGTCAGAGCCTCCACGATGACGGCCACGCCGCCGGGGCCATACCCTTCGTAGGTGACGGACTCGTAGTTGTCGCTGTTGCCCGCGCCCAGAGCCTTCTCGATGGTGCGTTTGATGTTGTCATTAGGCATGTTGGCCGCGCGAGCCTTGGCGATGACAGTGGCCAAACGGGAGTTGTTGGCCGGGTCGCCGGAGCCACCGGTCTTGACCGCCACAATGATCTCCTTGGCGATCTTGGTGAAGGCCGCGGAGCGCTTGGCGTCCGCTGCGCCCTTGGTCTTCTGAATATTATGCCACTTGGAATGTCCGGACATATGTGTATCGTTCCCTTCGTTGAATGGTAAATGCCCTCACTCAGGCTAAAAAATGCGCTAATAGTATAGCACCATTCTCTCCCCTTTGCAAGAGGTTGACTCTGTTTTCTGCACTCTGGCACTCAAAGGTAGGTAAATACTTCGTGATGAACTTTGGAAATGCTGACATTCAGCTCTGGGAATGCCGTCCGAAGCCAGTCACGGAGCACGGGACAGACCACGTTTTCCGTGGGGTAGTGGCCCGCGTCGATGAGGTTCATCCCCACTGCCTTTGCGTCAAGGAAGCCGTCGTACTTCACGTCGGAGGTCACAAAGGTGTCACACCCGTGGTCAATCGCGTCAATCATCATATCGGCGCAGGCTCCGCCGCCCACGGCCACCTTATGGACCGGCTTTCCGCCATCCACAAGTCGGATGCCGTTGGCGCCGAGCTTCTGTTTGACAAACTGGGCAAAAACCTGAAGAGTTTGCTCCTGCACTGTGCCTACCCGGCCGATGCCGTAGGGCCTTCCCTGACCGTCCACGCCGTCCTGTTTGAGCTGGTCGACGTCTGTAAGCCCCAGACGGCGAGCCAGCGCGTCGTTGACGCCGTCTGCCACAGCATCCAGATTGGTGTGGGCGCAGATAGCGGCAATGTTATTCTCTACCAGCGCCAGCAGCTTGCGGCCCATCACCGTCTGGTCGGTGACGGTCTTGGCTCCGCCCCAGATTACCGGATGGTGGGAGACGATGAGCTGACAGCCCAGCGTCTTCGCCTCGGCGACTACCTGTTCAGTGATGTCCAGAGCCACCAGCACCCGCTCCACCGGCGCGTCGTGGTGTCCCACCAAAAAACCGGCGTTGTCAAATCCAAGCTGAAGCTCAAAAGGAGCTTTTTCCTGAAGCATATTGAAAATATTCTGTACTGTCGTCATTTAGAGATACTCCTTTCTCATCGCAGTCAGGCCGGACAGCACATCCTCCATCCGGACAATCTGCGCTTCGTCTCGGTTCTGAGCCGCATTCAACCCGTTGAGTACCCGAACCGCCTTGGCTGTCATCAGGTCGAGATAGGCTGGACGCAGTGGGTCATCCGACTGCTTCCCCGCCCACAGCTCCGCCGGGGTCAGCGGCGGCATTTCTCCGCCCCGTACCTCCATAACGCTGTACAGCCGGTTTCCCTCCCGGGCTATATGCTCCCGGCAGATCTCATAGCCGTTATCCCGGAGCCAGCCCCGGAGGTCGTGGAAGGATGTCATGGGCTGGAGCAGCAGTGTTTTATGTTCTTTTGTCCACGGAGCGGCGGCGAGAATGGCGGCGATGGTCTCGCCGCCCATGCCTGCGATCGCTATAGTGTCAGTTTCGCCGCATTCGATGCCGGACAGACCGTCGCACAGCCGGAAGGAAACCTTGTCCTCCACACCGTACTGCATTGCCGTCTCGCGCGCACGGGACAACGGCCCCTCCCGCAGGTCGGCGGCGATGGCGCGGTCGATCACCCCATCCAGCAGAAGCTTTACCGGTAAATAGGCGTGGTCCGTCCCAATGTCCGCAAAGCGTGCACCTGGCGGTACCAACCGGGCTACCGTTTCAAGACGCGGGGTCAGAATCAGTTCCATACAGACCTCCAAAAAAAAGAAAAGAGCGGGCTGAGCCGCTCTTTTCCGGGTGACAGACAATCAGTCAATGTTGGCGTTCAGCTCGGCCAGCAGCGCTTCAACGTCAACGCCGTGAACCATGCAGGCCTGCTCCACGGTCTCCCCGCGGGAAGACGGGCAGCCCAAGCAGTGCATACCGATAGACAGGAAGATGGGTGCGGTGTTGGGCGCAATGTCCAGAATATCGCCAATCACAGTATCCTTGGTGATCTTAGCCATTGAAAATGACCTCCTTACCGTAACAAAATTGTCAAAGACAGATTTAGTATACCCAATCGGGGCATTAAATGCAAGAGGTCAAGGTAAAATAGCTGCCGAATTTTCGGGAATTACTTCAAAAATTCTTCCAGACGATCCATGCCCTTCCGGATATTCTCCAAAGACGTGGCATAGGACCAGCGCACATAGTTAGGGGCGCCGAAGCCGGAGCCGGGCACGGTGGCCACAAGGCCGTGCTGGAGGAACGCGGAGCAGAAGTCGTCGGAGTTTTCAATCAGCTGGCCGTGGATTGTACGGCCAATGAGCTTTTCAATGCTCATCATTACATAGAACGCACCTTCCGGTTTGATGCAGCTCACATCGTCAATGGCGTTGATGCGCTCCACGATGTAATTACGGCGCTTCTCAAAGGCCTGACGCATGGTCTCGACCTCACCCTGAGGGCCGTCAAGAGCCGCCACGGCGGCCTTCTGAGAGATTGAAGACGGAGCGCCGGTGGAGTGACTCAGAAAGTTGCTCATGACCTTGGCGATGGTGTTGTTGGCGCAGGCGAAGCCCACCCGCCAGCCGGTCATGGCGTAGGTCTTGGACACGCCGTTGATGAGGATAGTCAGATTCTTGATCTCGTCGC
>CAYNEH010000176.1:0-3599 GCA_964396195.1 uncultured Oscillospiraceae bacterium | reverse complement strand
CGAATCCGCGTTTTCTCCCTAAGTGATTCTTTGCCTACTTTCTGTTCACACAGAAAGTAGGTCGCCCTGGGGGCGAAACTCCAGCCAGCGGAGCGTCCCGCAGGACGCTCAAAGTCTTTCGCCGCTTTTTCGGCGAATACGGAAAAGGTGATTCAGGGCCTTCGCCCCTGCTGTAATTCAAGGAACTGCGTTCCTTGAATTACAACCCCAGATCCACCACGGCGTTCACCGCATCCCGGGTGGCCTGACCGATCTGCCGGGCACGGAAGGCGTCGCCCACCACATAGTGCTCGGGCACCAGCGCGGTGAGCCGGTCCACCTCCGCCTGATCGGGCCGCATGCCCGCAGCCATGACCACCGTATCGGCGGGGAAGGCACCCTCTTTGCCATCGGCATCCACGGCGGTGACCCGCCGCGCCTCGATGGCGGTACAGCGGCAGCCGGTGGCCACGGTGATGTTCTCCTCCGTCTCAATCTGGTGGAGCAGGTTGATGCGGTGCATCCGTCCGCAATCGGGAGCCAGCTCGTCCTGCATCTCCAGAATGGTGACCTTATGGCCCTCCCGGGCCAGCGCCACGGCCTCCTCGGAGCCGATGAGGCCGCCGCCCACCACCACGACGTTCTCGCCCACGGGGGTGTTCTTCCGGAGATCCGCGCCAAACAGCACATCAGCCTTTTCGTCGCAGGGGACAGGAAGCATCCACGGCTGCGCGCCGATAGCCACGATGAGCGCGTCGGGCTTCACTTCATCCACCAGCTCCTGCGTCACCTCAGTGTTCAACCGCAGGTCAATAGGCAGCTCCACCGTCCGGCGAGCCATAAAGTCCCGGTATCTGGCGATATTCCGCTTGAAATCGGCGTTGTCGGCGTATTTCAGGCCGCCCAGCTTGTCGCTCTTTTCGCACAGCACCACCTTATGCCCCCGCTTCACGGCCTCCATGGCCGCCTGACAGCCTGCAGGGCCGCCGCCGGCGATGAGGATGGTGCGAGGTGCGTGGTTGGTGGGGATGGGATTGTAGAAGGTATGCTCACTGCCGATGACGGGGTTGACAGCGCAGTGGAGCACCCGGTTTTTCATCAGGCCGCTCTGGCACTCGCCGCAGCGCAGGCAAGGCGTGATGGCGTCCGCCTGCCCCCGGAGCAGCTTCTTGGGCAGGAAGGGATCGGCAATAAGAGCACGGCCCATGGCGATGGCGTCCACGCCGGTGTCCGCCATGAACTGCTCCATCTTGTCCGGCTCGGAGAACGCGCCCACGGTGCACACCGGGGTACTGACGTGCTTTTTGATCTCGGCGGCAAGACCGGAGTTCTCCCCGTGCTTCTGGAACGCGCCGGGGTGCATGAGCACGGCGGAATACTCCTCCTGCTGAGTGCCGGCGGAGACGTGGATCAGATCCACCTTGCCGTCCAGCGCCTTGGCGATCTCAATGCCGGTCTCAATTCCGTAGCCGCCCTCGCAGCGCTCGGAACCGGAAATACGCACGTCGATGGGGAAGGACCGACCCACGGCGGCCCGGACCTTTTCCACCACCAGCAGGGGGAAGCGCATCCGGTTCTCCATAGAGCCGCCCCACTTGTCCGTGCGGTGGTTGGTCATCTCGGAAATAAACTGGTGGAGCAGCCACCCGTGGCCCATGTGGATCATGACCATGTCAAAGCCGCAGGCCTTGGCGGTGGCGGCGGCCTCGCCGAACTTTTCGGCGATGTCATAGATCTGCGCCTCGGTCATCTCCTCCACCGTGTCGCCCCACTCGTCCACATAACCGGAGGGGCCGATGGCGTTCTTGCCGCCGATAAACTCAGGGGAGCACAGCGCCCCGCCGTGGTCAAGCTCGATAGACGCAGCGGCCCCGCCCGCATGGATGGCCTCCGCCATCTGCACCAGATAGGGGACGGCGCTGGGGTCATTCATGCCAACCTGCTGAGGGTGGGAGCGGCCGGTGTCCAGATCCACAATCACATCGCCCACCGTCACCAGTGCGCAGCCGCCCGCGGCCTTGAGCCGGTAGTAGTCGATATTCGCCTGAGAGTAGTGCTCGTCCGGGCCCAGCTCCGCCAGCGACGTGGGGGCAGACAGCAATCGGTTTTTCAGCGTCAAACCCGCAACGCGCAGAGGCGCCAGCAAATGCCTATAGGAATTCATCACATACACTGCCTTTCTCTCTGTATATTTCTTTATATTATTATATTATCACCTGTACGGACAAATTTCACCGTGCCGGAATCAAAATATTCCGCGAGCCCTTATGAAATTTTCACAAAGTGCGGTCATCACTCCCCTTTGCTGTTTGACATGGGCGGCGGCCTATTTTATAATTATGGTACAAAATGATCCGGGAGGCGTTGTGAAATGACACAGACTCTGCGCGAATCCATCATGCTCGCCGCCATGGAGGGCGACCTCCAGCGTCTGCTGTCCCTGGGCCGGGACGGTCTGGGCCGTCCGCTGCTGCTGGGCGGGGAAACACTGAACGTCCTGGGCTGGAGCGGCCCGCCCGCTATGCCCCGGGACGCGGCATGGGAGGACTTCATCGCCGCAGGCTTCGCCCCTGACTTTCAGTGGTCGGACGACCTGTTCGAGACCAACAGCCTTGGCCTGTCTCACGGATTTTCCGTCTGTCAGGTTCCCCTGCCCGACAACAGTGGCTCCGACTGGCTGGTGGACATCGAGATGACCAGCAGCCAGCCCGTTCACCTTATCCTGTCCGGCCGGGGCCACCCGGAACTTCCGCCCCCGGACACGGAACTGCTCAGTCTGGTGTGCCTTGCCGTCCGCACCTGTCTCAACAACCGTGCAGACCTTGAGCCTCACCAGCGGTTTTCCGCGGAGCACCTGCTGCTTCAGCTCATCCGGAACAAAAACTTTGACGAGCCCCTGCTCCGCTACCGGGCGCAGACTGTCCAACTGGAAAGCGAGGGCTACTTCGCCCTGTTGATGCTTGATCTCAACGGCTACCACCCCCAGCGCAATTCCATCGCCACCGTCCGCAGTCAGCTGGCCGCCATCCTCGGCAACGACTCCGTCATCGATGGCGAAGCTCTCACCTTTCTGGTCTCTCACAGCACCGGGACGCAGGAGGAGAAAAAACAGATCTGGGAAAAAGTGGAGCCTATTCTCCGGGACAACGGCCTGTTCGGCATATTCAGCCGCCCCTTCTACCGACTGGGCGATTTTCATTCTCATTATACCCGCACGCTGGATAACCTGAAGCTGCGCTTTTGCGTCAAGCCCGGCACGCATCTGGTAACTGCCGATGACCTGTCCATCTACTCCCTGATCTCCATCCTCCACAACTACGGCGCCGCCACCATTGACACGTCCAACCCCACCATCGAGATTCTCCAGCAGTCCGACCGGGAGCGCGGCACCTCCTATCTGGAGACGCTGGATGCCTACCTTCGCCATTCCCAGAAGCCCGCCCCAACCTGTGAAGAGCTGCACATCCACCGGAACACGCTGGATTACCGGCTCAAGCGCATCGAAGCTCTCACCGGCCTTGACTGGTTTGACGGCGACCTGATGTTCCGGCTGTATTTCTACCTGTGTACCCTGCGGTACGAACGGCTGGTTCACAATATGATAAGTTAGGATAGCGGAT
>CAYNEH010000175.1:0-3609 GCA_964396195.1 uncultured Oscillospiraceae bacterium | reverse complement strand
GCTTACCCCGCGCCGGTAATAGAACGCTGCACTTGTTCCTTGCGCTCCCGTAAACCTTGGGGTTCTTAGGGGGGAAACGCTGGAGCGCAGAACGCGTCCTTCAGCGTTCGGAGCCGACCGCGTTTTCCCCCTAAGTGATTCTTTGGTTACTTTCTGTTCATACAGAAAGTAACCCCAGCGGAGCGTCCGCGGAGGACGCTCATAGTCCCTCGCCGGACTTCCGGCAAATTCGAAAAAGGTCGCCCGGGGGCGAAACCCCGTTGCTTCTTTCGCAAAGAAGGAAAAGCGGTAAAGGGCTTCGCCCTTTAAAATTTAGATTGCATAGCGATACATCACGCCCACAAACGCCAGCAGGCAGAACGCCACCGTGATGCCCGCGAAAGTGAGTACGATGCGCACCTCTGACCAGCCGCCCAGCTCCAGATGATGGTGCAGCGGAGCCATGCGGAACACCCGCTTGCCGTGGGTGAGCTTGAAATAGCCAACCTGAATGATGTCGCTCATCGTCTCCACAATGTAGATGATGCCCACGGGCACCAGTACCAGCGGCGCGTCCAGCGCGAAGGCAAGGCCGCACACTGCGCCGCCCAGAAACAGGGAACCGGTATCGCCCATAAAGACCTTGGCGGGGTGGAAATTATAGATCAGGAAGCCGATGAGACCGCCGGCCAGCGCCCCGGCGAACACACCCACGGGGCCGCGGTTCCACGTCGCGGACAGCACAGCAAAGAACACCGCCACCGGCAGCGTCACCGACGCGGCAAGGCCATCCAGACCGTCGGTGAGGTTCACAGAGTTGACGCAGCCCACGATGACGAAGGCGGCGAACACCATATACACCGGCCACGGCAGAGTGAGGTAGGTGTTGACAAAGGGAATATACAGGTTGGCGGACAGATGGTGAGTGGCCCGCAGCAGGATCAAAAAGGCCACGGCGGCGGCCAGCTGGAGCAGGAACTTCCACCCGGCGGTCAGGCCGGTATTCTCGTGCTTCCTGACCTTGGCATAGTCATCAACAAAGCCGATGGCTCCGTAGACCAGTGCGAATACCAGCACGAAAAGGCTGGCAAACTGCCCCTGCGCGAAATCCTTCCAGCCGAACACCACCACGCAGATGGTGATGGCCGTCATGAACATGATGCCGCCCATGGTGGGGGTACCCTGCTTGGACATATGCCAGCTGGGGCCGATCTCCTTGATGGACTGGCCGGCCTTCATCGCCCGCAGGACGGGGATCAGGAACCGGCCGAACACCGCTGTCAGAATCAGCGCTGTGATACCGGATAATACGATGGTCATGCGTCAAACTCCTCCAATTTGCTCTCTTTTCTTCTATTAAACAAGTATGCAACCGCATTATAATGCAGAAATACGTTGATTTCCATGGTAAAATGTCACACACTTACGCTCCGGCTGTCAGCCGTTGCCCGCATAATCGATTACCGTGCTGACAAACCGCACCTCGATCACCGAACCGCGGGCCACCATGCTCCCGCTGTCGATGGACTGGCTGGCGGCGGTGACGCTGGCGTTGTAGTCGCCGCCTACACCGGTGGCACGGAGGAACAACCCCTTGGCCTCCAGCGTTTCCTTCGCCTTGGCAGGTGTCATGCCCGCCAGATTCGGCACCTCTACCTGATCGGTGGGCACCTCTTCACCCATGTAGAGGATGACGGTGGAGCCGCCGGGAATGGACGCTCCCGCCGCCGGGATCTGGCCGGTGACGGCAGAGCCGCTGCCCACCGTGCGGTAGGAAAAGCCCTTCTTTTCCAGCGTTTTCTGCGCCGTGGCGAGGTCATAGCCCGCAAGGCTGGGCACCACGGTGTTGGTGCCGGACAGCTCACTCTCCGTGTACTGCTTTTCCACACCCATGTAGTCCAGAATTTCCGCAATGAGCTGGCCCGCGATGGGTGCGGCCATATTGCCGCCGGAGATATAGGTGCCGGACGCGGTGTAGTTGGAGCCGGGGGACTTCCGCTTGGGGGAATCCAGCGCCACCAGCACCAGCACCTGCGGATTATCCGCCGGGGCGAAGCCCATGAAGGACACCACCACGTCGTCCGAAGTCTCGTCCCGCTTTTCCGAGGTACCTGTCTTGCCGCCGATGCGGTAACCCGCCATGTAGGCGTTCTTGCCCGTACCGTTGGTCACGACGCTCTCCAGCATCTCGCGAATTTTGGAGGATGTCTCCTCGCTGATGACCTGCCGCACTTCAGTGGTCTCATGGTAGGAGACGGTGTTCCCGTCGCTGTCGCTGATCTTCTCCACCACGTAAGGCTCCAGCAGGTGGCCGCCGTTGATGATGCTGGCAAAGGAGGTAATCATGCGGATGGGGGTGACCTTGAAGGTCTGGCCGAAGGAGGCAACAGCCAGCGAAGACAGGCCGTTGGCGCTGGTGAAGTACTCCTTGCCCCCGGACCAGAACACGCTCTTGCCCTCGCCGGACAGGTCGATGCCCGTCTGGTCGAACATGCCGTAGTCCTCAAGGTACTGCCAGAAGGTCTCCGCGCCCATGCGCTGGGCGATCTCCATCAGGCCCACGTTGCAGGAGTTTTCCAGCACCTGAGTCAGGGTCTGGGTGCCGTGACCCGCCCGCTTCTGGCAGTGGATGGTAAAGCCGCCGATGTTGCTGGAACCGCCGCAGTAGAAGGTGTCGCTCATGGACACGACGCCTTCCTCCAGCGCCGCCGCCACCGTCATGGGCTTGAAGGTGGAGCCGGGCTCGTAGCCGTCGCTGAGGGCCTTGTTGCGCCACTGGGTGTTCCGTGCCTCGGTCAGAGCTGTTTTGTACTCGTCGCTGTCCTCACCGTACTCTTCCTTGGCAGCGCTGACCTCGCTGAGCAGGTTTTGGTCTAAGATGGAACTGTAATTGTTCGGGTCAAAGTTCGGGCTGCTGGCCATGGCATAAATGGCCCCGGTCTGGGGGTTCATGGCGATGACGATGCCGCCGTTCTGCACATCGTAGGCCTCCACGCCCTCCTGCAGAAGCTGCTCCGCCATGGACTGAATGGACGCGTCGATGGTGAGCGTCAGGTTCTGGCCATCCTCGGCGTCCATGTAATTTTCATAGGTGGACAGCATCTGGAAGCCCGCGCCGGTCTTGGCGGTGACCACCCGCCCGGCCTGGCCGGACAGTACATTGTTGTAAACGGCCTCCAGCCCCTGGGCGCCTACCTTCTCATCGCCGCTGGTGGACGTCTGGGACATATAGCCCAGCAGATGGGACGCCACGGCGTTCTGCGTGTAGTACCGCTTGGATGTAGCGGTAAGATAGAGAAAACCGGACATGCCCACGTCCTTGTTTTCCTTGATGAAGGCCCGGATCTTCTCCGCGTCCTCGTCCTCCAGATAGCTGGCCAGTTTCTCATACTGGGAGTTGGTCTTTTCCAGCCGCTTCTGGATGGTGTCGGCGTCCAGTCCCAGCGTTTCGGACAGGAAATCCCGGACCTTTTCCCGGGTGTCGTTGATGGCCTGCTGGACCTTTTCGTTGTCCACATTGCCGTCTTCGTCCTTATAGTCCTTGCTGTTCTCCGCCTTGGACTGAATGGTGGTGATAAGATCCTTCGGGGAGAGGATAAGGTTATAGGTAGTGGCGGACATGGCCAGCGT
>CAYNEH010000174.1:0-3645 GCA_964396195.1 uncultured Oscillospiraceae bacterium | reverse complement strand
CCGCCCCAACGTGTCAAGGTCGGACTGGGTCCGGCCCCGTCTCGTAGTTGGAAACAGTCTGCCGGGTGGTGTGGAGCTGCTCCGCCGCCTGCTCCTGCGTCATGCCCAGCCGGGCGCGGCAGGCCCTGAGGTTCTGATGAATGTTCATGGGTGTTTCCCTCCGTTTCTGCCTCCAGTGAACCACAAAGCCCCCGGAAAAGGCAAGCAAAGTTTCCTTGCGCCGGGGTTTTTGTCCCGCAAAAGTGAAAAAACGCCCGGGAGCGCGCTCCCGGGCGTTTTCCGTTTCTCAGTGCTTCAGGTTGAAGAACGCCTTGCGGCCCAGATACCGGGCGCTGTCGCCCAGCTCCTCCTCGATGCGCAGAAGCTGGTTGTACTTGGCAACCCGGTCGGTGCGGGAGGGAGCGCCGGTCTTGATCTGGCCGGCGTTGGTGGCCACGGCGATGTCGGCAATGGTGGTGTCCTCCGTCTCGCCGGAGCGGTGGGAGACCACGGCGGTGTAGCCCGCGCGGTTGGCCATCTGGATGGCGTCCAGCGTCTCGGTAAGGGTGCCGATCTGGTTGACCTTGATGAGAATGGAGTTGGCGATGCCCTTCTCGATGCCGGTGGACAGCCGCTCCACGTTGGTGACGAACAGATCGTCGCCAACCAGCTGCACCTTGGAGCCGATGGCCTTCGTCAGCATGGTCCAGCCGTCCCAGTCGGTCTCGCCCATGCCGTCCTCCAGAGAGATGATGGGATAGGTCTCGGCAAATTTCTTCCACATGTTGACCATCTGCTGCTTGGTCATGGTCTTCTTTGCCTTGGGCAGGTCGTAGCAGCCGGTCTCCTCATTGTACCACTCGGAAGAAGCGGCATCAATGGCGATCATGAAGTCATCGCCGGGCTTGTAGCCGGCCTTCTCAATAGCCTCGACGATGAGCTTCAGCGCGTCCTCGTCCTTCTTCAGGTTGGGGGCGAAGCCGCCCTCGTCACCCACGGCGGTGGAGCCGCCCTGAGCGTTGATGACCTTCTTCAGGGAATGGAACACCTCGGCGCAGCGGCGCAGAGCCTCCTTGAAGGTGGGCGCGCCCACGGGCATAATCATAAACTCCTGGATGTCCACGTTGTTGGAGGCGTGAGCGCCGCCGTTGAGGATGTTCATCATGGGGACGGGCAGGGTCTTGGCGTTGACGCCGCCGATGTAGTTGTAGAGGCTGGTGCCCAGGCTCTCGGCGGCGGCCTTGGCGCAGGCCAGAGACGCGCCCAGAATGGCGTTGGCGCCCAGGCGGGCCTTGTTGGGGGTGCCGTCCAGCTCGATGAGCAGAGCGTCGATGGCAGGCTGATCCAGCACGTTCATGCCAATGAGGGCCTCGGCGATTTCGGTGTTCACGTTGGTGACCGCTTTCTCCACGCCCTTGCCCAGATAGCGGCTTTCGTCGCCGTCCCGCAGCTCGCAGGCCTCGTAAATGCCGGTGGACGCGCCGGAGGGCACAGCGGCACGGCCCACAACGCCGTCGTCCAGCGTCACTTCCACCTCTACGGTGGGATTGCCGCGGGAGTCAAGGATTTCGCGCGCCACAACGTCAACAATTTCGATCATGCTTTTCATGGGAATTGCTCCTCTCTTCGTTCAGGGTATTATAGAATAAAATCATTGAATTCAATTGACAATCAGGGTGCTGCCGCTCATTCCGTCCGGCTTGTTCAGCCCCATAAGATCCAGCATGGTGGGGGCCAGATCGGCCAGACGGCCGTCCCGGAGCTTCACGTCGGTGCCCACAATACAGCAGGGCACCAGATTGGTGGTGTGGGCGGTAAAGGGGGTGCCGTCCTCTGAGCGCATGTGCTCGGCGTTGCCGTGGTCGGCGGTGATGATGGTGACGCCGCCCATTTTTGCCGTGGCCTCCACCACCTTGGCTACGCCCTTGTCTACCGCCTCGGCGGCCATCACGGCGGCGTCGAACACGCCGGTGTGCCCCACCATGTCGCAGTTGGCGAAGTTCAGGATGATCACGTCGTACTTTCCGCTCTCGATGCGGCGGACGGCCTCGGCAGCCACCTCCGGCTCGCTCATCTCGGGCTGGAGGTCATAGGTGGCAACTTTGGGAGAGGGGATGAGGCAGCGGTCCTCGCCGGGGAACACCCGCTCCTCGCCGCCGTTGAAGAAGAAGGTGACGTGGGCGTATTTCTCCGTCTCCGCAATGCGCAGCTGGGTCATGCCCAGCTGGGACAGGTACTCGCCAAAGATGTTGGTGAGCTTCTCCCGGGGGTAGGCCACGGACACGTTGGGCATGGCCGCGTCGTACTCGGTGGTGCACACGAACTGCACCGGAATCAGCCCCAGCCGCCGGGAAAATCCGGAAAAGTCCGGATCCACGAAGGCCCGGGTCAGCTCCCGCGCCCGGTCGGGCCGGAAGTTGAAGAAAATCATGGAGTCCCCCTCGCTGACGGTGGCGTCCTCGGCACACACCACGGGGACCATGAATTCATCGGTGACGCCCCGCTCATAGGACAGCTCCACCGCGGCGGCGGGGTCGTCCTCAAAGGGCGCGTCGGCATAGGCCATGGCGGCGTAGGCCCGCTCCACGCGGTCCCAGCGGCTGTCCCGGTCCATGGCGTAATAGCGGCCCATGACGGTGGCGATGCGGCCAACGCCGAGGGCGGCCAGCTTTTCCTGAAGCTTCAGAATGTACCCCTTGCCGGAGGAGGGCGGCACGTCTCGTCCGTCCAGGAAGCAGTGGACATACACCTTCGTCAGCCCCCGCTCCTTTGCCATGTCCAGCAGGGCGAAGAGGTGGTCGATGTGGGAGTGGACGCCGCCGTCGCTGAGCAGACCCAGCAGGTGGAGGGCGGTGCCCTTCTCCTTGCAGGCGTCCATGGCGGCGACATAGGCGGGATTCCGGAAGAACAGTCCCTCCTGAATTTCCAGCGTGATCCGGGGCAGGTCCTGAAACACCACCCGGCCTGCGCCGATGTTGGTGTGTCCCACCTCACTGTTGCCCATCTGCCCGTCGGGCAGACCCACGTCCAGTCCGGAGGCGGACAGCTTGCAGCAGTTGTTTTCCGCGAACAGCCGGTCCAGATTGGGGGTACTCGCGGCGGCGATGGCGTTGTCTCCCGGAATCCGGGAGTCAGACAGGCCAAAGCCGTCCATAATGATCAATGTTGTGGGTGTTTTGCTCATATATAAACCTCTTAAATACAAATTGCTGTGAGGGCAGCGGCCTTACTCCTGATTTGCGGCGTTGATGATCGCCATGAAGTCTTCCGGTTTCAGCGCCGCTCCGCCAATCAGTCCGCCGTCCTCGTCGCCGCCAGCTCCACATCTCTCGCCGCGCCGCGCGGCGGCACGTCTCGCTCGTTCCGCGGCGTCTCCTCTCCCCAACAAAGCCTTCGGCTTTGCCGGGGGCCCCGTTTGCGACGTGGACGGCTGGCCTTACTCCTGATTTGCGGCGTTGATGATCGCCATGAAGTCTTCCGGTTTCAGCGCCGCTCCGCCAATCAGTCCGCCGTCCTCGTCGCCGCCAGCTCCACATCTCTCGCCGCGCCGCGCGGCGGCACGTCTCGCTCGTTCCGCGGCGTCTCCTCTCCCCAACAAAGCCTTCGGCTTTGCCGGGGGCCCCGTTTGCGACGTGGACGGCTGGCCTTACTCCTGATTTGCGGCGT
>CAYNEH010000173.1:0-3679 GCA_964396195.1 uncultured Oscillospiraceae bacterium | reverse complement strand
GCCGCCCGGCATTCTTAATCTGCTCCTGAGCAAAGTCCCAGTTGGCGGCCTGTTCGGGGAAAATTCCGGTGTGCTTGAAGTTCATCAGGCCCACGTTGAATGTCAGATTGCCGTACCGGACCTGCCACCGCTCGGGGACGCTCTTGCTGGTCCACTGGCCGCCTCCGGTATTGGAGCGGGCATATCGGGCATCTGGATGCTTCCAGCCCCGGTTCACCCGGGGGGTGTTCCAGATGGCCTGCGGGTCCGGCCGCACCAGCAGGTGCTCTCCCCAGCGCTCCAGCTTCTCTCCCCGGGAACAGTCAATCAGTTCATAGTCCTTCCAATGGTCAGCGGTCCACATAAACGCAGAACTCCTCATTATTTATAATATCAAATGATTATACTATGAAAAACCGCAATAGTCAATTTCGGCGGCGAAAAAGCATGAGAAATGTTGCCGTCCGGGCAACGAAAAGGCGGCCGCCCGAAGGCAGCCGCCGATGCGTTTTGTCACATTTTTTCCGGTGCGGTGACGCCCAGCAGGCCGAGACCGTTGGCCAGCACCACCCGGACGCAGTCCGCCAGCTTCAGCCGGGCACGGAGCAGCTCCGGCTCCTCGCCCTTGATGCGGCAGGCATTGTAGAACCGGTGAAAATCCCCCGCCAGCGCGGTGAGATAGCGGTTGATGCGGCTGGGGTCGTAGGCCCGGGCAGCCAGCCGAATCTCCTCCGGGTACTGGGCCAGATTCTTGACCAGCGCCTGTTCCTCCTCGGTGCGGAGCAGGGCGGCGTCCACCTCGCTCATGGCGGGAACGGCGGCGCCGTCGGCGGCCAGATTGGCCACCAGCGAGCAGATGCGGGCGTGGGCGTACTGGACGTAGTACACCGGGTTGTCGGAATCCTGCCGGACGGCCAGATCCAAATCAAAGTCCAGCGGGCTTGTGGACACGCGGTTGTTGAAGTAGTAGCGGGCGGCGTCCACACTGATGTCGTCCAGCAGGTCGTGAAGGGCGATGGCCTTGCCGGTGCGCTTGGACATGCGGACGGGCTTGCCGTCCTGCAGAAGGTTCACCAGCTGCATGAGCACGATGACCAGTCGGTTGGAGCCGTCCAGCCCAAGCCCGTCCAGCGCCGCCTGAAGCCGGGCCACGTGGCCGTGGTGGTCGGCGCCCCAGACATTGATGACCTTGTCGAAGCCACGCTTTTCGAACTTGTTGCGGTGGTAGGCGATGTCAGCGGCAAAATAGGTGTAGAAGCCGTTGGCCCGGCGGAGCACGTCATCTTTCAGATCCAGCTTATCAACCTGCTCCTGGGTTTTGCCCTCGTTGAGGTACTTCTGCTTGAGCAGCTCGGTGGTGTTCAGCCACAGTGCGCCGTCCTTCTCATAAGTCCAGCCTTTTTCGGTGAGCAGAGCCACCGTCTCGGCCACGTAGCCGGAGGAGTGCAGCTCGGACTCGAAGAACCACTGGTCGTACTCGATGCCGTACTTGAGCAGGTCGGCCTTCATCTTGGGGATGTTGACGGACAGACCGAACTGGGCCATGTCCTCCAGCCGCTCCGCCTCCGGGCGATCCTTCCAGCTGTCGCCGTGTTGGTCGTAGATGGCCCGGGCCAGATCCTTGATGTCATCGCCCTGATAGCCCTTCTCAGGGAAGGGGAAGCCGTCCTCGCCCAGAATAATCTGCATATACCGGGCGTTGATGGACTCGGCAAACTTGGCAATCTGGTTTCCGGCATCGTTGACATAGAATTCCTTCCACGTGTCATAGCCGTCCCGCTTGAGAACGTTGGCCAGCGTGTCGCCCAGTACGCCGCCCCGGGCGTTGCCCATGTGCATGGGGCCGGTGGGGTTGGCGGAGACGAACTCCACCATCACCTTCTGGCCGTGGCCTTCGTCGCCGCTGCCGTACCCGGCGGGGTCGGCCTCCACGGCGGACAGCACCTGCCCGTACCAGCGAGAGGCGTAGAAAAAGTTCAGAAAGCCAGGCCCGGCGATCTCAGCCCGGTCGAAGAGGGTGCCTTCCAGATCCAGATTGTCCAGAATGGTCTGCGCGATGGCCCGGGGGGCCATGTGCAGGGCCTTGGCTCCCGCCATGGCGAAGGAGGAGGCGAAGTCGCCGTTGCGGCTGTCCTTGGGCACCTCTACAGTGCCGGTGATGGTCTGCCCGCCGGGGAGGGTTCCGGCCGCGGCGGCCTTCTCGTATGCCTGCTGGGTGAGCTGGGCCACCTGATCTCTGGCGGCGCGGATCATGTTGGTTGTCATTGACAAAACTCCTTTTCGGTAACGCCCTTACTGCACCGGCAGCGGGCTTTTTTTCACGCTGAGCTGAAGCAGGCTTTTGCCCGCAAGCAGATTGTCCACCTCGATGGCGTAGTCGATTTCAAGATCGCCGCCGGACGCATCCAGCGTATTCTTCATGCGGCGGGTGTCGATGCCAATGGCGAGAGAGCCGTAAGGCGTCTCGTACATGGAAAGGTGCTTGCGCCCCACCTCGAAGATCATCTGGGAATTGACGCTGCCCTCCCGGAGCAGGGTCACCCGCGGCCCCTCCACCCGCAGTTGGGTGGTGGTGCCCTCAAGGCCGGTGAGCTCAGACTCCGTGTAGGAGATGGTGTAGCCCCCGTCGTCCTCCCGAAGGGTGCCGGAGGTTACAAGCTCGGTGACATCCGGTTCACGCCCCTCGTAAATCTGGCTGCCTTTGATGGATATGATGACATTATCTTTCATAATGAACCTCTTCAGTACAATGTAATATCTATTTTCTCCACATCGCCGGTGACGTTTTCCCCCAGAAATGTGGAGGCCAGCTCCGCGAAGTCTCCCGTGCTGTCGCTGACGAAATAGCGGCGGCGCCCGGCCTCCGCCCGGTCGGTGCGCAGACCGTCCCGGTCAAGCTGGGCGGCCACAAAACGGGCGCAGCGCCCGCCCACGTCCACCAGCTTTACATCCGGCCCCATGACGCCGCCGATGACGTCCCGGAGCAGCGGATAGTGGGTACAGCCGAGGATAAGGGTGTCCACCCTCTGGGCCTTCATGGGGGCAAGGTATTCCGCCGCCACCGTCTCCACCACGCTGTCCCCCGGCCGGAACCGGCCATTTTCTACCAGCGGTACAAACAGGGGACAGGCCTCCGCCGTCACTACGGCGTCCGGCCGCAGCCGGAGCAGCTCCCGCTCGTAAGCTCCGGAGCGGATGGTGGCCTTCGTGCCGATCAGGCCAACCCGGCCGTTGACGCTGCACTCCGCCGCCGCCCGGGCGGCGGGCTCCACCACGCCGAACACCGGAATGTCGTTTTCCCGCCGGAGCACGTCCAGCGCCGTGGACGACACGGTGCCGCAGGCGATGACGATGGCCTTCGGGTCGAAGGAGCGGAGAAAGCGCACGTCCTGTCGGGCGTACTGTACCAGAATATCCCGGGAGCGCCCGCCGTACGGTACCCGCCCGGTGTCGCCGAAGTAAACCAGATTCTCCTCCGGCATCAGCCGCGCCAGCTCCCGCATCGCAGTCAGTCCGCCGAGACCGGAGTCAAATACGCCGATGGGCCGTCTGTCCATGTTTTCGCCTCCCCGCCGTTGTTGCTGTCAGACATAACATTATATGCTATTTCTGCTGCAAAAACAAGTACCTGCCGCTTTTTTACCTGTCCTTTCCCTTTGGGCGACACCGCGCAATATCGTCTGCGGCGCATTGCGGAAAT
>CAYNEH010000172.1:0-3728 GCA_964396195.1 uncultured Oscillospiraceae bacterium | reverse complement strand
AACCTGTGACCCCATGCTTGTAAGGCATGTGCTCTCCCAGCTGAGCTATGCTCCCGTGTTGCCTGCCGCTCGTCAGACGGCGAAAGCTATTCTAACAGAACAACAGGCATTTGTCAACACAATTTTACGCTTTTTTTCATTTATTCTCCGGAGGCATCCCGGAGCAGCTGCCGGAGATCCTCCTCCGAGTACCTGTAGACCCGATCGCAGAACTGGCACGTCAGCTCCGCGCCGTGCTGCTCCTCGATCATGTCCTCCAGTTCCTTCCGGCCCATGCTGATCAGAGCCCGGCTCACCCGATCCCGGGTGCAGTAGCACCGGTATTCCACCGGCGCAGACTCCAGCACCTCCAGCTCAAAGTCGGACAGCACCTGCCGCAGCAGCTCCAGCGCAGAGATGCCCTGATTCAGCGCCGCGGTGACGGCCCCCACCTTTGCAATCCCCTGCTCGATGGCGGTGATGACGGCGTCATCCGCGCCGGGCAGGAGCTGGATGAGATAGCCGCCCGCCACCTGCACCGACTGATCCGGCGCGATGAGCACGCCCAGCGCACAGGCCGTGGGAATCTGCTCACTCTCCACAAAATAGGCCGCAATGTCCTCGGCAATCTCGCCGCCCACCAGCTGGACGGAGCCGACATAGGGCTCCTTCATGCCCAGATCCTTGATGACCGTCAGATCACCGTCACAGCCAACCGCCGCGCCCACGTCAAGCTTGGCGTGGGCTTTCCGGGGCACATCCACCGCCGGATTCTGCACATAGCCCCGGACGTTGCCTTCGCTGTCGGACACGGCGGTAACGGTGCCCAGCGGACCGCCGCCCCGGATCCGCAGGGTCACGGAGCCATTCTCCTCCTTGAGCATATCGCCCATCATGGAGGCGGCCATCAGCAGGCGTCCCAGCGCCGCGGTGGCCACCGGCCATGTATCGTGGATCTGCCGCGCCCGCTCCACAAGGGCCGTGCCGGTGATGGCCATAGCCTTGATGGGGGCATCCTTCGCGATCACTCGAATCAATTCGTCCATAGCTGCTTACATTCCCTTTCGCGCTGCAAAAAAGATGCGCATCTCCCCGTCCGCCGGGGCGCGCTTTTTGAGGTTCCCGTACTGCTTCACATCGGCAAAGCCGGCATCCTTCAGATAACCGGACAGCTCCTCCGGCGTGTAGGCGTACTCCTCGTGATACTCGCTCTCCCGCTCCCACGCGCCGTCCGCCCGCAGGGTAAACAGGTCGATGCCGTACCCGCAGGTCCGCCGCCGGGGGCTGTATTCCCCGCGCCAGACGCAGAATACCTCGTCGGACTCGTCCAGATACATCTCTCCGTCCGCGCCCTCCAGCGCCTGAGGAGTCTTGGCGTCGAAGAGGAACAGCCCGCCGGGCTTCAGATATTTGTATACCCGCTGAAACGTCCGCTTCATGGCCGCAGGCTTCGTCACGTAGTTGACGCTGTCCAGACAGCAAATCATCGCGTCCACCGGCTCCAGCAGAGTCAGGCGGCTCATATCCTGACACAGAAACAGCACCGGCAGATCGCCGCACTTCTCCGATGCCACCGCCAGCATGTCCTGCGAAAGGTCGATGGCCGTCATATCATAGCCCCGCTCCGCCAGCAGCTTTGTCAGGCTGCCGGTGCCGCAGGCCAGCTCCGCCACCGTCTTCACCGGCGCTTTCTGCCGGTTGAAGTGCCACTGGACGTAGTCCGCCCACCGGGGATATCCCACGTCGGTGGTCAGCAGGTCGTAGCTCCCCGCCAGAAATGTGTAGTTATCCATCTTTTCTGATCCGGGGCAGCACGGTCTTGTACCCGTCCGCGCCGTACTGGAGCGCACGGTTCACCCGGCTGATGGTGGCACTGGAAGCACCGGTGCATTCCAGTATATCGTTATAGATCAGACCGTCGTCCAGCAGCATCGCCACTTCCAGCCGCTGCTCCATGGCCCGCAGCTCCGACACGGTGCACAGATCCTGAAAGAAAGCCTTGCACTCGTCCACGGTCTTGAGCGTCAGAATGGCATTGTACAGCATGTCGCTCTGGGGGTTGTTGGATTTAATCATTCTGTTTCCCTCCGACGTACATTTTTACTTTTTGAAATCTCATCAGCATTTTAACATGCTGCCTGATGAAAGTAAAGGCTTATTCCCGGCTCTTTGCGGTGAAAAAGCAAAAAAGCCCTTGCGCACAGCAGCGTGTTCCGATATAATGTATGCGCTGTGTGACAGCAAAACTTGTATCAGTGCGGCGGATAAGGCAAACCCGCGCAGCGCGGTTGCGAATCCCGGCGTACGGAGGTAAAAATTATGGTCAAAGCGATCGTTGGCGCCAACTGGGGCGACGAGGGCAAGGGCAAAATCACCGACATGCTGGCGGAGACGTCGGACGTTGTCATCCGCTTTCAGGGCGGTGCGAACGCCGGACACACCATCATCAACGACTATGGACGCTTCGCGCTCCACATTCTCCCCTCCGGTACCTTCTACTCCCACATCACCAACATCATCGGCAACGGTGTGGCGCTGGATGTGAAGAAGCTGGTCAATGAGCTCAAGAGCATCACCGATCAGGGCGTTCCCGCCCCCAATCTCATCATTTCCGAGCGGGCGCAGCTCCTGATGCCCTACCATGTGCTTCAGGATGCCTATGAGGAGGAGCGGCTGGGCGGCAAGGCCTTCGGCTCCACCAAGAGCGGCATCGCCCCCTTCTATTCCGACAAATACGCAAAGACCGGCATTCAGGTGTGCGACCTGTTTGACGAGGATCGGCTCCGCGCCCGGCTCAACGCCGCCGTGGAGGTGAAGAACGTGCTGTTCGAGCACCTCTATCACAAGCCTCCCGTCAACGCCGACGAGATCTACGAGGACCTCATCCGCTGCCGTGAGCAGATCCGTCCCTACGTGGGCGACGCTGTTGGCTTTGTACATGACGCGGTCAAGGCCGGCAAGACCATCCTGATGGAGGGCCAGCTTGGCTCCATGAAGGATCCCGATCTGGGTATCTTCCCCATGACCACTTCTTCCCATACGCTGGCCGGATTCGGCTGCGTGGGCGCAGCTGTCCCCCCCACGGCCATCGAGGACGTCATCTGTGTGTCCAAGGCGTACTCTTCCTGTGTCGGCTCCAATACCGAGCCCTTCGTCAGCGAACTGACCGGCGAGGCCGGTGACGAGCTGCGCCGCCGCGGCGGCGACAAGGGCGAGTTCGGCGCCACCACCGGCCGTCCCCGCCGGGTGGGCTGGTTCGACGCCGTGGCCACGAAGTACGGCTGCATGGTGCAGGGCGCCACGCAGGTGGCCCTCACCTGTCTGGACGTACTGGGCTATCTGGACGAGATCAAGGTGTGCACCGGCTACGAGATCGACGGCGAAGTTACCGACAAGTTCCCCGTCACCCCGAAGCTTCTGCGGGCAAAGCCCGTGTTCACCACCCTGCCCGGCTGGAAGTGTGACCTCCGGGGTGAGACCGACTTCGACAAGCTCCCCGCCGAGGCCCGGGGCTATGTGGAGTTTCTGGAGAGCCGGATTGGCGTGCCCATCAAGATCGTATCCACAGGTCCAAAGCGTCACGAGGTCATTCTGCGCAAGTAAACATTGTATCGAAAACGGGCGGCCAGCAGGCCGCCCGTTTGAATATGCTGAAAAATCCCGCAGAGTTTCGCCGCCCATCGGCGAAGGAAATAAAATCCTTCCGTCGAAAAAGGCTTTTCCTTTTTCGGCAGACTGAAAACGAGCGG
>CAYNEH010000171.1:0-3734 GCA_964396195.1 uncultured Oscillospiraceae bacterium | reverse complement strand
GATAAAGTGAAAGCTGAAATCAAAAAGCAATTAGGCTGATAAATTCCAGTTTGTCATACGCCATCGTCGGCTACAAAAAACTGCGCGGGAAGAAAGCGGGATACACGCCCGCGCCCTCTGTACTTTTCCTCCGTTTTTTGGTATAATCAAATCAATTATGCCGATCGAACGAAAAGGACTGATACCATGCTGACGACCCACGAACAGGAGCTGGAATTCTGCCGCGTCCGGCGGGAGGCCATCGCCCTCAACTATAAAGATCTCAACCCGGAGCAGCGGAAGGCCGTGCTGTGCACCGAGGGGCCGCTGCTGCTGCTGGCGGGAGCCGGTTCCGGCAAGACTACGGTGCTCATCCACCGGGTGGCCAACCTCATGCAGTACGGCCGGGGGTCGGATTCTCCGGAGGTACCCGATTGGGTGACAGAGGATAACCTGCGGTTTTTAAAAGACTACGCCGCCCATCCCACGGCGGAAGCGAAGCTTCAGGCCGACCGGCTGTGCGCACTCGACCCCGCGCCCCCGTGGACCATCATCGCCATCACCTTTACCAACAAGGCCGCCGGGGAGCTGAAGGCCCGTCTTGAAAAAATGCTGGGCCCCACCGCCCGGGACGTGTGGGCGTCCACCTTCCACTCTGCCTGCGTGCGCATCCTGCGGCGGGACATCGAGCGGCTGGGCTTTCCATCCTCCTTCACCATCTACGACACTGATGACTCCATTCGCGTCATGAAGGACTGCATCAAGGAGCTTGGGGTGGACGACAGGCAGTTCCCGCCCCGGTCGGTGCTGTCCGTCATCTCCAGGGCCAAGGACAAGCTCCAGCTGGCCGCCGATTTTCAGCGGGACTGCGACAAGAGCGGGGATTTCCGGCTTCAGAAGATGGCCCGGCTGTACGCCGCCTACGAAAAGCGGCTGTGGGAGGCCGGGGCGCTGGACTTCGACGACATCATTCTCCACACCGTCCGGCTTTTGCAGCAGGATGAGGAGGTTCGTACTTACTACCAGAAAAAATTCCGCTACGTCCTCATCGACGAGTATCAGGACACCAACAACCTTCAGTACCTCCTGGCCTCCCTGCTGGCGGGCGGGCGCGAGAACATCTGCGTGGTGGGTGACGATGACCAGTCCATCTACCGCTTCCGGGGCGCCACCATCGAGAACATCCTGAACTTCGAGAGCCAGTACAAGGGCTGCCGCACCATCCGGCTGGAGCAGAACTATCGTTCCACCAAAAACATTCTTGCGGCGGCCAACGCCGTCATCCGCCACAATCAGGGCCGGAAGGGCAAGGAGCTGTGGACCGCCGGGGACCCCGGCGACAAGGTGAAGCTCTACACCGCCATGAACGAGAATGACGAGGCCCGCTTTGTGGCTGACACCATTCTCACCGACTACCGGGAGGGCCGGAAGTGGAACGACCACGCCATCCTCTACCGGATGAATGCCCAGTCCAACCAGCTGGAAGTGGCCTTCAAGCGCAGCGGCATCCCCTACCGGGTCATCGGCGGCACGAAGTTCTTCGACCGGGCAGAGGTCAAGGATATGCTGGCCTATCTGTGCGCCGTGGCCAACCATCAGGACGATCTGCGGCTCACCCGCATCATCAACAACCCGCCACGGGGCATCGGGAACACCACGATCGAGCGGGCCCGGGCCATCGCGGCGGAGCAGGGCATCTCACTGTGGGAGGTCATCACCAACGCGGCGGCATACCCGGAGCTTCAGAAGGCGGCGGGCAAGCTGGGCCAGTTCACGGCCATGATCGACGAGCTTACTGCCCTGTCCCGGACCATGGAGCTGCCCGCCTTTTACGAGGAAGTGACGGTGCGCACCGGGTACAGCGCCATGCTCCAGGCGAAAAACGACATCGAGAGCCGCACCCGCCTTGAGAACGTGCGGGAGCTGCTGACCTCCATTCAGGGCTACATGGAAAACGCCGAGGGCACGCCCACGCTGGCGGGCTTCCTGGACGAGATCGCCCTGTATACCGACCTTGACAGCCACGACCCCGACGAGGATTCCGTGGTTATGATGACCATGCACTCCGCCAAGGGCCTGGAATTCCCCGTGGTGTTCGTGGTGGGCATGGAGGAGGGCATTTTCCCCGGCATCCGCTCCATCGGCGACCCGGAGGAGATGGAGGAGGAGCGGCGGCTGTGCTACGTGGCCCTCACCCGGGCCAAGGAGCGGCTGTACCTCACCTGCGCCGGGCAGCGGATGCTCTTCGGCCGCACCAGCGCCAACCGGCCCTCCCGGTTCGCCGGGGAGATCCCGGCGGAGCTGATGGAACAGTCCGGCCGGAACTATCTTGACCCGGGCAGGGAGGAGGAGTGGGACGATTTCGACCAGACCCGGCCTCAGGTGTCCACCTACCGGAACCCGTACAGCCGGGGCGGAGACTCTGCCTCTTCCGCAGACCGCACCTACGGCGGCCGTGGGGGCACGGCGGGCAGCTTCGCCCGCAACGGCCGCGTCCCCGGAGAGCAGCGCCCCGCCGGGCGGCAGGCTTCGGCGTTCAAGTCCGTGCGGCCTATTGCCGACCGCCCCTCCAGCGGCTACACCGCACCGGCTTCCGCTGCGCCCGCTCTTCAGCTCCAGAAGGGGGACAGTGTGGAGCACAAGGCCTTCGGCAGGGGCATGGTGCTGTCGGTGCAGAAGATGGGCGGCGACGCGCTGGTGGAAATCGCCTTCGACAACGTGGGCACCAAGCGGCTCATGCTCAAATCCGCCGCGGCACACCTGACGAAGATAAATTAAGGCGCTTATCGCGCCGCCCCGCTCTGCGGGGTCCTCTCCGAAGAGCTGATGATACAAAGAGAGGGCCGCTGACGCGGCCCTCTCTTTGGTACTCTCTGTTTTTTTCGGCTGCTTACTTGCCGACGATCGCGGCGGTATCCAGCGCAATCATCAGCTCTTCGTTGGTGGGGATGACCAGCGTGCGGACGGTGGCGCCCTCGGCGGACACATCCACTTCCTTGCCGCGGCAGTTATTCTTCTCCGCGTCCACCTTGATGCCCATGTACTCCAGACCGGAGGTCATGCGCAGGCGCATATCGGCGGAATTCTCGCCCACACCGGCGGTGAAGATGACGGCGTCCACACCGCCCATGGCGGCGGCATACGCGCCGATATACTTCTTCACACCGTACTCAAAGGCGTCAATGGCCAGCTCAGCGCGCTTGTTGCCGCCCTGCTTGGCGCTCTCTAGATCACGGAAGTCGGAGGACACGCCGGAAATGCCCTGCACGCCGGACTTCTTGTTCAGCACGTTGAGCATCTCAGTGATGTTCATGCCGTACTTGTTCATCAGGTACTCCAGAATACCGGCGTCCAGATCGCCGGAGCGGGTGCCCATGGGCAGGCCGGCCAGCGGGGTGAAGCCCATGGAAGTGTCCACGGACTTGCCGCCGTCGATGGCGGCCACGGAGGAGCCGTTGCCCAGGTGGCAGGAGATGAGCTTCAGCTCCTCGATGGGCTTGCCCAGCATGGCGGCGGCCCGCTGGGAGACATACTTGTGGCTGGTGCCGTGGAAACCATAACGGCGGACCTTGTCCTGGGTGTAATACTCATAGGGCAGTGCATAGGTGTAGGCCACGGGGGGCATGGTCTGGTGGAAGGCGGTGTCGAACACGGCCACCATGGGGGTGCCGGGCATTAGCTGCTGGCAGGCACGGATGCCGATGATGTTAGCGGGATTGTGCAGGGGGGCCAGGGGGTTGCACTCCTCAATGGCG
>CAYNEH010000170.1:0-3747 GCA_964396195.1 uncultured Oscillospiraceae bacterium | reverse complement strand
TCTTCACCGAGGAAGGCAGTATGATCTCCAACTTCGGCACCCTGGATGAGACCTATACCATCGACGAAAACGGAAATGTGCAGTTCACCGACCTGATTCTCAAGGATCCCAACGGCTACGGCTCCATGGCCGTCTACGCCATCTTCACCAACAACAACGATAACCCCTTCTACTTCCGCATGGAGCGCACCGAGCTCACCTATGACAACGACGTAGAGGCCACCGTATACGACACCTGGCTGTCCAACATGACCTCCGAGTACGTCTGCAACTACCAGATGACCACCGAGGAGACCACCCGCTACAACGCCCTTTCCACCGACGTAATGACCGTGGTTCAGGAGCACATGACCAAGTTCATGACCGGCGATATGGACCTCACCGAGGACACCTGGCAGGCCTTCCAGGAGAAACTGAAGTCCCTGGGCATCAGCGAGATGCGGGATATTGTGCAGACCGCCTTTGACCGCACCAACGGCCAGTAAGTAGTTTCTTACATAAAATGAACACCTCTGCTATGGTACAAACGCGTACCTGGCAGAGGTGTTTTCTTTCCTTCGTACAGCTACGGGTACCCTTTGCGTTGGAACGGCAATGGGTACCCGCAGTACGCTATAGATTCGTATTTGTATGTTTCAAATTGTTAAGCATGCGCTGCGGCTTCACCTGCGAGATAGCCCGATACCATAGCAAATGTCATACCTGCGCCGCCTGGGCCATAAAGCTCAGATACAAAGCCTGTGACATGATCGCCGGTGACATACATGCCTGGAATCACCGTGCCGTCCGGTTTTAGCGCCTGAAGCGTCGCGTTTACCGTGACACCACCCTGGGTGCTGTCCAGACTCCGGACTGCATAGAGCGCATAATAAGGCCCTTCTACCGGGATTAGATACTTTGCATTCTTTCGAAGCTGCGTATCAACGCCGTTCTTGCAATCCTGATTAAATCGCTCCAAGGTGTTTTTCAGTACCTCCGGCTTTGCACCGAGGAAGTCCGCCAGCTCTTCCAAGGTGTCTGCCACCTTGAATGCACCCTTGCGCAGATCCTGTGGGAATGCAGTCCGAATCTTTGAAAAAGGCACGTCCTCCATAGGCGGTAACTTCATGGGCGGCATTTCGTCCATATCCGGGCCGGGCGCACCATCGTCGCCAGGGGGCGGTCCCATTGGCTCTTTCGGAGCAGTCCAAGCAGTCTCCATAGACTTCTGTCCAAATACCGCATAATAGACTCGCCCGGGGAGATTCTTCACCAAATCCTGACCGAACCGGGTAGTCTCATCCACAAAGCGCTTGCCGTCCTTGCTGAGATAAATCGCATAGGGGCTGTCCATGCACTGACCAAGCTTGGAATTCCGATTTCCAAGGTATCCGGGACCTAACAGGTGGATATTCATGTGCAGACCGACCTCAGCTCCCAGAGCCCGCGCCATCTCCACGCCGTCTCCCAGGCAGGTGCCTACGCCATCCGGACGAATGTCATCCTCCGGAGAAACGACTTCCGGGAGATATTTGGCGAGGGATTTTGCGCTGCCGCCAACACCGCCGCAGGCCAATATCACCGTTTTTGCGTTCACTGCCACAAATCCATCTGCTGTCTGGATCAGTGCGCCAGTCACCTTGCCGCTTTTATCCGTCAGCAATTCCTTTGCACGGGACTTCAGATGTACTGTAATGTTGGGGTATTTGTCTAGTTCCGCAATGAGCAGCTTGATAACGCCGTTTCCGATTCGCTCAGAACTGCGGGTTTCTTCTTCAAATTCAACATTTCTGGAGCAATTGCTCTTAAAGGGGCCAAAGGTAACCGGACGCCAGCGCTGGTTCAGTCCACGTTCCTCACACCATTTTGCAATGTCTCTTGTGTGATAAAGGTAGCGGTAAATCAGCTCCGGATTACCAGTGCCCTCCAGGGTTGTCATGGCGCGGCGATAGAGCTTTTCTGCATTTTCGTCAGACGCGTAGTTCCCGTAGTCTGAAAAATCGGAGGAGACAAAGGTGCTTGCCATTCGTCCGTTGCCGCCCAGTGCCACACCGGCTTCAAAAATTCCAATGCTGCCAGCTCCACACTCTGCGGCGCGAACTGCCGCAAACAGGCCGGACAGGCCGCCGCCGAGAATGAGAATATCGTAGCTCTTTGTTTCATTCATATGATCGAATCCCTTCTGTCGCATTATGTCTGTCGGTTTCCATAACGGGAATTTCCGCTTACAGCAGAAATTCCCGTATCGCTGTAGAATTGACGTTTTCCCGGCTTAAATCTGCATGGCAATACCGTAGGCACTGCGCAGGGCCTTCTGCACGGAGCCTTCGCCGTCACCTGCGCAGTCTCCGGCAATATAGAACTCCGGTGCGCTGCCGTAATACCGGAGAGCCGCCTCCGTCCGGGGATGCACGCCTCCGCTGATAATCACACTGTCAAACTCCAGCGTTTTCTGGTCTCCGCGGAAATTGGTGTAATGCAAAAGGCCGTTTTCTACTTTGGTTGTTGTACAGCAGAGCTTCTGGCGAAGGCCGTGGTAGCCCAGCGCCGGAAGTCCATAGTGGACCCGCTGCGCCGAGGGAGCCAGCTGATTCTGCCGAGTGAACACTGTAACCTGCCGTCCGGACTCTGCCACATACATTCCCGTCTCACAGCCAATCTCCGAGCCACCGATGATTGCCACGCGCTGACCCAGCTGCTCCAGATTGCCATACACCGAAATCGGCGTAAACACGTTTTCGGCCAGGGTGCCGTCCGCTTTGGTCAGTCCGGGGATGTTCGGGATAAACGGCGCTCCGCCCAATGCGGCAACCACGGTATCAAATTTCTCTGCTTGCAGCTCCTCCACGGTTGGCTGACAGCCCAGACGGAATTCTACACCCTTCTTCTGGCACTGGCGGATCTCCCAGTCCTTGAAATGCTTGATGGTCCACTTAAAGCCCGCATAATCCGCATGGATCAGCTGACCGCCCAGCGTCTCGTTTTTCTCAAACAGTACCACCTGATGTCCACGATCCCGGAGCAGCATAGCAGCGTACATACCGGCAGGCCCACCACCGATGACTGCAACCTTTTTGCAACGATCCGGTGCCTTGAAAATACGATCCTTCACATGGTCTAGACCCAGCATGGGATTAACCGAGCAGGCACTGAGCCAGGGACCGTTCATCGACAGGCCGTGGCATTTGTTGCAGCGGATGCAGGGGACGATATCCTCGCCCCGATCCTCGTGGAGCTTCTTCACATAGTCCGGCTCACAGACAAAGGCACGACCTGCTGCCATCAAATCCATCTTGCCCTCAGCCAGCCACTGTTCCGCCAGATCCGGGTCCTCAAAGCCACCGATGGGAGCCACCACGATCTTCGCTCCGCTCTTTTTGACTGCTTCGGCAACCGCCAGTGTCACCGGCGTACTGGTGGAGTTGAAGGTGGTGGGGTGGGATTCGTCTCCGTCTCCGCCGCGAACCTGGAGAATGTCTATGGTTCCTTCGGCCAGCTTTGCGAATGCAACGGTGTCCTCAACGGTGATGCCGCCCGGAGCCTCCTTGCCGCTCATGAGCACTTCCACCAGGAATTTGCTGCCGCAGGCATCCTTAATGGCCTTGCAGAGCATCAGCGGGAACCGGGCGCGATTTTCAATGGGACCGCCGAATTCATCGGTGCGATGGTTGGTCAGCGGGCTGAGCATCTTGGCGCAGAAGGGGGCCTGATAGGCCATATGAATGGAGATGCCGTCAAAGCCAAGCTCCTTCCACCGCTTGCACTGCC
>CAYNEH010000169.1:0-3771 GCA_964396195.1 uncultured Oscillospiraceae bacterium | reverse complement strand
GCCCGGCTCAACCTGACGGCTGCAGGAATCTGGGGGCAAGCAAATCCACGGAACTATGGCCTTTCAGAGGCGAGTTATGATAAAAAATGAATAACACGTCCGTTTCCGGCGGTTGACAGACCAAAATAATCCGGATAAAATACCATAAAGCTTTATTGTGATTTTGCTGCAAAGACATATCCGCAGGAACAGGAAGGAGAAAACTATGAAACCCTTTGACCCAACGCCCGATGCGCTGACGGCGGGCGACAAGGCGGCCATCGACCGGATCATTGCCGAGCACGACAACGATTCCACCCAGCTGGTCGGCATCCTGCTCAGCGTACAGAAGGCGGGGGAGCGGAAGTATATTTCCCGCCCCGCCGCGGTCTACGTGGCGCAGAAGCTGGGGCTGAAGATCACCCAGCTGTACGACGTAATCAGCTTTTACTCGGCGCTGCACGACCGGCCCCGGGCAAAGTACCCGCTGGAGGTGTGCAGCAGCGCCCCCTGCCGGGTGAACGACAGCGACGCACTGTTCGAGACGCTGAAGGACATCCTCGGCATCGACCTTGGCGAGGTCACCTACGACGGACGGTTCACCATCGAGAAGGTGCCCTGCTTCGGCGCCTGCGACGTGGCCCCGGCGGTGCGGGTCAACGGCGTGGTGTACGGCAATCTCACCGACCGCGAGCGGGTGCTGGCCATGCTCCGGCAGCTGGACTGAGGGGAGGAGAGGGAACATGGGGAAAACGGTATCTTTTATCTCCCGCCGCTTCGGCAAGTATGACCCGTGGAGCATTGCCGAGTACGAGGCTCACGGCGGCTTTCAGGCGCTGCGCCGGGCACTTGCCATGGACGGCTACGACATTGCGAAGGTCCTCAGCGCCAACGGCATTCAGGGCCGGGGCGGCGCGGCCTACGACATGGGGCGCAAGTGGTCCCAGGCCCGGGACGTGGACGCCCCGGACAAGTGTGTGGTGTGCAACGCCGACGAGGGCGAGCCCGGCACCTTCAAGGACCGGGAGCTGCTCCGGCGGGACCCCTTCCAGGTGCTGGAGGGCATGATCATCGCGGGCTGGGCCGTCAACGCCAAGAACGGCTACCTCTATCTGCGGGAGGAGTACTCCCACCTGCGCCCCCTGCTGCTCAACGCCATCGACCAGTGCGAGAAGGCGGGCTATCTGGGGGATGACATTCTCGGCTCCGGTCTGAGCTACCGCATTCACCTCTACTCCGGCGCGGGCGCCTATGTCTGCGGTGAGGGCTCCGCCCTCAGCGAATCCATCGAGGGCAAGGCGGGCCGCCCCCGGAAAAAGCCCCCCTACATCAAGCAGTGCGGCGTGTTCCACCTGCCCACCTGCGTGAACAACGTGGAGTCCCTGTCGCTGGTGCCCAACGTCCTCATGGACGACGAGGGTTTTTACAAAAAGCAGGGCACGGCCGAGTGCCCGGGCACCAAGATGATCTCCGTGTCCGGCAACGTGAACAGGCCCGGCGTGTTCGAGGTCCCCTTCGGCATCACCATCCGGGAGATTATCGAGCTGGCCGGCGGCGTCACCGAGGGGCACAAGCTCCGGCTGGTGCAGCTGGGCGGCGCATCCGGCAAAATCGCCTCCCCCGAGCAGCTGGACACCCCCTACACCTACAACGACATGAAAAAGGCGGGGCTGACCGCCATCGGCTCCGGCGCGGTGCTGGTGGTGGACGAGCGCACCTCCGTCATCGGCTTTCTGCGGATCACGCAGGAGTTCTTCAACCACGAGAGCTGCGGCCAGTGCGTCCCCTGCCGGGAGGGCAACCGCCATATCACGCGCCTGCTCGACAAGATCGCCGAGGGCACCCACACCGAGCACGACGTGGAGATCATGCTCAAGTTTGCCAATATCATGAACAGTGCGTCCCTGTGCGGCCTGGGCGAGTCCGCGCAGTCCGCCCTGCTGTCCGCGGTGGAGCACTTCCCCGGGGCCTTTGACGTGAAGAAGGAGGAGGCCATCCGATGAGCAAGGTACACATCAAGATCAACAATCTGCCGCTGGAGGTGGAGGAGGGCACCCGCCTGATTGACGCGGCCCGGATGCTGAATATCGACATCCCCCACATGTGCTACCACCCCGATCAGGAGTCCAAGGCCCACTGCCGCCTGTGCGTGGTGGAGGTCAAGGGGCAGCGCAAGCTCCAGACCTCCTGCACCACGCTGGTGTCCGAGGGGATGGAGGCCTTTACCGACACCCGCCGGGTGTACGACGCCCAGCTGGGCGTGCTGGAGCTGATGCTGGCCGACCACAAGCAGAACTGCCTGTCCTGCGCCCGGAACGGCACCTGTGAGCTTCAGGCCCTGTGCCGCCGGTTCAACCTGCTGGTGCCGGATCTGCCCGATATCTCCAGCAATGAGCCGCTGCGGGTGGACAACCCCTCCATCGTGCGGGACCCCGCCAAGTGTGTCAAGTGCGGCCGCTGCGTCAAGGCCTGCGAGGAAATCCAGGGCATCAACGCCCTGAGCTACTCCGGCCGCAGCGCCGATTTCCGCGTCACCACCGCCTACGACCTGCCCATGGCGGAGACGGACTGCATCCTGTGCGGCCAGTGCACGCTGGTGTGCCCCGTGGGCGCCATTGTGGAGGAGGACTCCACCGCCCCCGTGTGGCGCGCCATCCACGACAGCGGCAAGCACGTCGTGGTGCAGGTGGCCCCCGCCGTCCGGGTGGCGCTGGGTGACGAGTTCGGCTTTGAGCCGGGGACCATCGTCACCGGCCAGATGACCACAGCCCTGCGGATGCTGGGCTTCAGCAAGGTGTTCGACACCAACTTTGCCGCCGACCTCACCATTATGGAGGAGGGCAGCGAGCTGCTGGACCGGCTGAAGAACGGCGGCACGCTGCCGCTCATCACCTCCTGCTCCCCCGGCTGGGTGAACTACGTGGAAAAGCACCACCCGGAGCTGATGGACAATCTCTCCAGCGCCAAAAGCCCCCAGGGCATGTTCGGCGCGGTGACCAAGACCTACTACGCCCAGCGCATGGGCCTTGACCCCGAGAACATCATCTGCGTGTCCGTCATGCCCTGCACGGCCAAGAAGTTTGAGGCCCGGCGGCCCGAGCTGGGCCGGGACGGCTATCAGGACGTGGACTACGTGCTCACCACCCGGGAGCTTGCAAAGCTCATCCGCTACGAGGGACTTGACATGAAGAGCCTGCCCGAGAGCGGCTTCGACTCCCCGCTGGGCGAGGCCACCGGCGCGGGGGCTATCTTCGGTACCACCGGCGGCGTCATGGAGGCCGCTTTGCGCACCGCCTACGAGCTGTACACCGGCAAGACCCTGCCCCGGCTGGACTTCGAGGAGGTCCGCGGCTTCGAGGGCATCAAGGAGGCCACCATTGACCTGGACGGAACGCCGCTGAAGGTGGCCGTGGTCCACACGCTGAAGAACGCGGAGGAGCTGCTGTCCCACGCAAGTGACTACGCCTTCATCGAGGTCATGGCCTGCCCCGGCGGCTGCATCGGCGGCGGCGGGCAGCCCATCGGCACCACCAACGCCGTCCGCAAAAAGCGCATGGCCGCCCTGTACGAGCTGGACCGGAGCCTGCCCCTGCGCAAGAGCCACGAGAACCCGGAAATTCAGGCCATTTACCGGGACTTCTTCGGCCGGCCCCTGTCCCACAAGGCCCACGAGCTGCTCCACACCCACTATCACGAGCAGGCAAGCGTGTCCAAGATGTGACTGCCGGCGGCGGGGGGGTTTCGCCCCCAGGGCGAGTTACTTTCTGTATGAACAGAAAGTTGCAAGAACCA
>CAYNEH010000168.1:0-3782 GCA_964396195.1 uncultured Oscillospiraceae bacterium | reverse complement strand
CTGGTCAACTCCGCCATCGCGTGGACCGTCCCCGGCCGCCGCGGCCGACTGTTCGCCGTGGGGCTGACGCTGTTCATCGGCTGCGATGTATGCGTAGGTGCCTTCAACGCCGCATCCGGCCTGCTGCCGGACGGATTCTGCCGGTTCGCCGCCGTGGGAATGTGGCTTTTTTATCTGCCGTCGCAGGTGCTGATTTCCCTGTCAGCCCTGCCGGAAAAGGAGCTTTGATATGAGACCCTGCAAGCTGCTGTCCGTTCTGCTGTCGATTGCCATTGCCCTGGCTCTGCTCACCGGGGCCATCGCCGCCCCCATCCTGTGCCGTCCCTTCTACTACGCCCACATCGGGCCGCTGGAGCTGGAGGAGTACACCGGTCTCACCCGGGAGGAGATCCGCACCGCCTACGACGAGATGCTGGACTACTGTCTGGGCGGAGAGGAGTTTTCCACCGGCGTACTGAAATGGTCAGAGAGCGGGAAAAGCCACTTCACCGATGTGCGGGTGCTGTTCCTGCTGGATCTCCGGGCGTTCGCCGCCGGGACCGCCGCCATTGTCCTCCTGCTTATCGTCGGGCGGCTGCGCCGCCGCTCTCCCGCACGCCTGTTGGGCCGGGGGCCGTGCTTCTGGGCGGGCGCGGGGCTGGGCGGCGCGTTCCTCATCGTGGGCGGGCTGGCCGCGCTGGACTTCGACCGGGCCTTCACCGTATTCCACACCATTTTCTTCCCGGGCAAAACCAACTGGCTCTTCGACCCGGACACCGACCAGATTATCAACATCCTGCCGGAAAAATTTTTCATGGACTGCGCCATCCTCATTCTGGTCATCCTCGTCATCGGCTGCGCCGCCCTCATTCTCGCCGATTTTCTGGCCGGTCGGAATCGCCGCACTTGACACCATCCCCTCGCCATGATAATATGGATGGGTATGAACTGAATATCGCGATGAACGCCATGAAGTAGCGCAGGCAGACGCCGCCAGAGAGAAGCTGTCACCGGCTGAAAGCAGCTTTCGGACAAAACCTGTTGTGAATTGCAAGCGGGAGCGAGGGGGATTCAGATGCCCTCCGTCCGGCCACGTTACGGCCTTCGAGTGAAAAACGAGAGTGGAACCGCGAATCATATCGCCTCTTGTACCGGACAGGTACAGGAGGCATTTTTATTTTGTAGGAGGAGATCATTTGACCCGTTTAGGCGAACTGCTCCGGGCCTATCAGGCCCGGGATCCGGCGGCCCGCAGCCGTCTGGAAATATTTTTGCTTTACCCCGGCGTGCACGCCGTCATTTTTCACCGGGTGTCCCACTGGCTGTGGGTGCACAGGCTGCGCTTTCTGGCCCGGCTGAACTCCCAGATTGCCCGGCACTGCACCGGCATTGAGATTCACCCCGGGGCCACCATCGGCCGCCGCCTGGTCATCGACCACGGCATGGGCATCGTCATCGGCGAGACCACCGAAATCGGCGACGATGTGCTGCTCTACCACGGCGTAACGCTGGGCGGTACCGGCAAGGATCACGGCAAGCGCCACCCCACCATCGGCAACAACGTGCTCATCTCCACCGGTGCGAAGGTCCTTGGCCCCTTCCGGGTGGGGGACGGTGCGCGCATCGCCGCCAACGCCGTGGTACTCAGCGAGGTGCCGGAAGATGCCACCGCCGTCGGTATCCCCGCCCGGGTGGTCCGGGTAGCCGGGCAAAAGCCTGACTTTGCCGACAAGGTGGATCAGATCAGCGTCACCGACCCCGTCCAGAAGGAACTGCAGTCCATCCAGTCCCGGCTGGAATTTCTGGAAAAAATGCTGGAGAACTGCCATCTGGCGGGCATTTCATCGGAGCAGCAGGAAAATTCCGATTTCAATACGGATATACCACAATAATATATACAAATAGTTATCAAGGAGGATCTTCTCGATGTATCTTTACAATTCAGCCACCCACAAAAAAGAAGAATTTCAGACCCATACCCCCGGCCATGTGGAGATGTACACCTGCGGCCCCACGGTGTACC
The DNA here is from genome assembly GCA_964396195.1 of uncultured Oscillospiraceae bacterium. GTDB lineage: Bacteria > Bacillota > Clostridia > Oscillospirales > Oscillospiraceae > Enterenecus. The sequence goes on along the minus strand of CAYNEH010000168.1, from coordinate 1,780 downwards.
ACTTCGCCCACATCGGCAACCTGCGCTCCTATATCATGGAGGACGTGCTGGAGAAATTCCTGCGCTACGACGGCTATGATGTCAACCGCGTCATGAACATCACCGATGTTGGCCATCTGGCCAGCGATGCGGACACCGGCGAGGATAAGATGCTCAAGGGCGCGAAGCGGGAGCACAAGTCCGTCATGGAGATCGCCAAGTTCTACACCGATGCTTTCTTTGACGACTGCCGCAAGCTGAACATCAAGCGGCCCGACGTGGTGCAGCCCGCCACCGGCCTCATCGACGAGTATATCAAGATCGTCTCCAAGCTCATGGACACAGGCTACGCCTACTTCGCCGGCGGCAACGTCTACTTCGATACCTCCAAGCTGGACCACTACTACGTGTTCAACGACCACGACGAGGAGGATCTGGCCGTGGGCGTCCGGGAGGGCGTGGAGCAGGACGAGAACAAGCGCAACAAGAACGACTTCGTCCTCTGGTTCACCAAGTCCAAGTTCGAGGATCAGGCCCTCAAGTGGGATTCCCCCTGGGGCGTGGGCTATCCCGGCTGGCACATCGAGTGCTCCGCCATCTCCATGAAGTACAACGGCGAGTACCTTGACCTCCACTGCGGCGGCATCGACAACGCCTTCCCCCACCACACCAACGAGATCGCCCAGAGCGAGTCCTATCTGGGTCACCCGTGGTGCAAACAGTGGTTCCATGTCCACCACCTGAACACCAACCACGGCAAGATGAGCAAGAGCTCCGGCGAGTTCCTCACCGTCTCCCTGCTGGAGGAAAAGGGCTACGACCCGCTGGCCTACCGGTTCTTCTGCCTCCAGAGCCACTACCGCAAGGCGCTGGTGTTTACGTGGGAGAACCTTGACAACGCCGCCACCGCCTACCAGAAGCTCATCCGGCGCATCGCCGCGCTGAAGGCCGAGGGGGACGTGGATTCCGACGTGTTCTACGACTACCGGAAGAAGTTCATCGAGCAGGTGGGCAACGACCTGAACACCGCCCAGGCCGTCACCCTGCTGTACGACGTGCTCAAGGCCAAGACCAACGACAACACCAAGCTGGCCATCCTCAACGACTACGACCGGGTGCTGTCCCTGTCCCTGATGGATAAGTCCATCGAGCTGCGGGAGAAGGAAGCCGCCGCGGCCAAGGCCGCCCCCGCCGCCGGCGGGTTCACCGTTCAGGGCGAGGGCGACCCCGCCATCGACGCGCTGGTGCTCCAGCGGGCGGAGGCCAAGAAGGCGAAGAACTTCGCCGAGGCCGACCGCATCCGCGACGAGTTGAAGGCGCAGGGGATCGAGGTAGTGGATGTCCCGAATGGCGCAACCTGGAAGCACATCTGATTCTGCCCTTTCCTCGCGGCACAGCCGCTGCGGTGCCGGGCGGAGCCGTCTGGAAAAAGGTATAACATCAAAAAAAGGGCCGGGAAGCTGTGCTTCCCGGCCCTTCCGGCAAAAGAAACGCGGCAGCGCTTGCAAACTCCGCGCCGATGTCGTATCATGAATCTATCAGGAAATATGGAAATGAGGTTCATCCATGGAATTAAAAGAAGCATTGGAGCAGCTTGAAGCGCTCCAGCAGAAAATGTTCGCCTACCGCACCGCCAGCTCCAGCCTGTATCTGGACGGCGTCACCGTCGCCCCCAGGGACACCTCCGCCGGGCGGGGCGTGGCCCTCGGCGTGCTGGCCGGGGAGATGCACAAGCTGTTTACCGGCCCCGAGGTGGGCGAGCTGCTGGACTTTCTGGACAGTCACCGGGACGAGCTGGACA
>CAYNEH010000167.1:620-3786 GCA_964396195.1 uncultured Oscillospiraceae bacterium | reverse complement strand
CACGAACGAAAAGTCACCCCAGCGGAGCGTCCGCAGGACGCACCGAAATCATCGCCGATTTTCCGGCGAACACGAAAAGTCGAATCCGCGTTTTCCCCCTAAGTGATTCTTTGGTTACTTTCTGTTCATACAGAAAGTAACTCGCCGTCAGGCGAAACCTGACGTTTCTCTTCTTTCGAAAGAAGAAAAGAGGTACAAAGGGCTTTGCCCTTTGAGAGATAGAAAGGGCCTGCGGCCCTTGCGGAAAAGAGTGAGCCTATGAAGCATCTGTTTATTGTCAACAGCCTTGCCGGAAAAGAGCGTAAGAAGAAAAAATACTTCAAGCAGCTGATGGACGCCATCGACCGGCTGGAGGGCGATGTGGAGGTGGAGTACACCCAGCCGCCGGAGTGGGGGGCGGAGCAGATCGCCCGCGCATGGGCGCAGCGGGGTGAGCCGGTTCGCATCTACGCCTGCGGCGGCGACGGCACCCTCAACGAGGCGGTCAACGGTGCGGCGGGGTACGACAACGCCGCGGTGACCAATGTTCCGCTGGGCACGGGCAACGACTTTCTCAAGATCTTCGGCCCGGAGTACCGGGAGTTGTTCCACGATCTGCCCGCCCTGATGGAGGGGCCGCAGGCGTCCTTCGACCTGATGGACTGCAACGGGCGGCTGGGCATCGACGTGGTGTGCGCCGGGGTGGATGCCCGCATCGCTGCCGATGTGGACAAGTACAAGAGCCTGCCCCTTGTCACCGGTCTCGGCTCCTATGTGCTGTCCCTCATCGACAATGTGCTGTTCCGGGGCATCTGCCGTCCTATGCGTGTGCGGATGGGCGACATCGATGCCGCCGGGGAGACCGCCATCGTCTGCATCTGCAACGGCCGCCACTATGGCGGCGGCTTTATGCCGGTGGGAGACGCAATGCCGGACGACGGCGTGCTGGACATGCTGCTGGTACCCAAAGTCAGCCGGTTCACCTTTTTCCGGCTGGTGGGCAAGTACGCCCAGGGCCGATACCGGGAGCTGCCTCAGCTGGTCAGCGACTACCACGGTCAGTCCATTACCTACGCGTCGCTGGGCGGCGAGGACGTGACCACCGTGGTGGACGGCGAGGTCATGCGCGCGCCGGAATTCACGGTGAAGCTGGCGGACAAAAAGGTGAACTTCTTCTACCCGGCCCGGGCCAGCTATCAGCTGGCGGAGAAAAAGGAGCCCGCGGCGGCAGGGCAGGCGTAAAAATCGTTTGGATGGAGGCGTGAATTAGCACTCTGACATGCCGTTTGTGAACAAAAGTTAAATTTTTTGAAATCAACCCCTGATTTTTTGAAAAAAGGGGTTGATTTTTTTTCAGAGACAGGGTATTATCATAGCAGTGGTTAGCACTGAGGCAGTAAGAGTGCTAATCCTCAAAACGCAGAGCCCTTAAGAAGAACGCTCTGCATTAACTACGTTAAAAAAATTGTATCATATTCAAGGAGGAACCTGTTATGACTCTCAAACCTTTGTCTGATCGCGTGATCCTCAAGCCGCTGAAGGCCGAAGAGACCACCAAGGGCGGCATCATCCTCGCCGCTTCCGCTCAGGAAAAGCCCGAAGTCGCCGAAGTAGTGGCTGTTGGCCCCGGCGGCATGGTGGACGGCAAGGAGGTCGTTATGACCGTCAAGCCCGGCGATAAGGTCATCACCGGCAAGTATTCCGGCACTCAGGTCAAGGTGGACGGGGAAGAATACACCATCGTCCGTCAGAACGACATTCTGGCTATTGTGGAATAATCAGAAGCGCGGAGGATACGCGCACAGGCGCGCCTGGACCGGAGTTAGGGCGGGGGAAGGCCCGAAAGGCCCGGACACCAGCCCGAATCGGAGGGAAGGCAAGCCGGCCGTGCGCTCAATCCGCAGCGTGACAACAAAATCAACACTCAATCTGGAGGTAATGCATTATGTCTAAAATCATCTGCTATGGCGAGGAAGCCCGCCACGCGCTGGAGCGCGGCGTCAATCAGCTGGCTGATACCGTCAAGATCACCATGGGTCCCAAGGGCCGCAACGTTGTGCTGGGCAAGAAGTTCGGTACCCCCCTCATCACCAACGACGGCGTGACCATCGCCCGCGAGATCGAGCTGGAGGATCCGTTTGAGAACATGGGTGCCCAGCTGGTGAAGGAAGTCTCCACCAAGACCAACGACGTTGCCGGCGACGGCACCACCACCGCCACCCTGCTGGCTCAGGCCATCATCCGCGAGGGTCTGAAGAATCTGGCTGCCGGTGCTAACCCCATGGTCATGAAGAAGGGCATCGCCAAGGCCACCGATGTGGCCATCGAGGAGATCAAGAAGAACTCCAAGCCTGTTTCCGGCACCGCTGACATCGCCCGCGTGGGCGCCATTTCTTCCGGCGACGACGCCATCGGCACCCTGATTGCCGAGGCCATGGAGAAGGTCAGCCACGACGGCGTCATCACCGTCGAGGAGTCCAAGACCGCTGAGACCTATTCCGAGGTTGTGGAAGGCATGCAGCTGGACCGCGGCTATATCACCCCCTATATGGTCACCGACACCGAGAAGATGGAGGCTGTTCTGGACGATGCCCTCATCCTGCTGACCGATAAGAAGATCTCCTCCATTCAGGATCTGCTGCCCCTGCTGGAGCAGGTGGTCCAGACCGGCAAGAAGCTGCTGATCGTGGCCGAGGATGTGGAGGGTGACGCCCTGTCCACCCTGCTGGTCAACAAGCTGCGCGGCACCCTGAACGTCTGCTGCATCAAGGCCCCCGGCTTCGGCGACCGCCGCAAGGAGATGCTGGAAGACATCGCCATCCTCACCGGCGGCACCGTCATCTCCACCGACATGGGCATGGAGCTGAAGCAGGCTACGCTGGATATGCTGGGCTCCGCCCGTCAGGTGAAGGTTTCCAAGGAGAATACCATCATTGTGGACGGCGCCGGTTCCGCCGAAAGCATCAAGGCCCGCGTGGCTCAGATCCGCGGCCTGATTGAGAACACCACCTCTGAGTACGACAAGGAGAAGCTGCAGGAGCGCCTGGCCAAGCTGGCCGGCGGTGTGGCCATCATCCGCGTCGGCGCTGCCACCGAGGCCGAGATGAAGGAAAAGAAGCTGCGCATTGAGGACGCCCTGAACGCCACCCGCGCCGCTGTGGAAGAGGGTATCGTGGCCGGCGGCGGC
>CAYNEH010000167.1:0-610 GCA_964396195.1 uncultured Oscillospiraceae bacterium | reverse complement strand
GGCACCGCTTATGTCAACGCCGTGGCCGCTGTTGACGCTCTGGTGGACACCCTTGAGGGTGACGAGAAGACCGGTGCCCGCATCATTGCCAAGGCCCTGACTGAGCCCATGAAGCAGATTGCCGCCAACGCCGGCATTGACGGCTCCGTGGTGCTGGAGAAGGTCAAGACCGCCGGTAAGGCCGGTTACGGTTTCGATGCCTACAAGGAAGAGTACTGCGACATGATCGCCAGCGGCATCGTGGATCCCACCAAGGTGACCCGCTCCGCGCTGGAGAATGCCTCCTCCGTGTCCGCCATCCTGCTGACTACCGAGTCTCTGGTGGCCGACAAGCCCGAGCCTCCCGCCGCCGCTGCCCCCGCTGCTTCCGACATGGGCGGCATGTACTAAGAGACGCCGCAAAGCCTTGAAATTGCTTGTTTTTTTGGATGCGAAAAAGCAAATTTACGCCAGACTTACGCCACTTACGCCAAGAATTCAAGCGCATTATAGGGTAAGAGAAATCGGCACCTGCTTTTTGGCAGGTGTCGATTTCTCTTATTTGCGTTTTTTACCTTTCCCATGCACAAGCACGAAACGAGCGACGATATCAACTATGTTTTATCCGGTC
>CAYNEH010000166.1:0-3808 GCA_964396195.1 uncultured Oscillospiraceae bacterium | reverse complement strand
CGCAGACCTTCAGGATCCGCTTCTTCGCGGGCAGACTTGCATTTGTGATGGCTATGGCGGTCACTCCCTTTCTTCTTGGTTTACATACCAAGCATAACAGATGCTTTGTGAAAAAGCAATAGGAAAAAATTCTTTTTTACCGTCTTTTATTGTGAATATGAAGACTGTGCCCCGTAGCCCCGTCGCGGAGCGCATAGAGGCGCGGGCACTCCCTTGCCTCTCCCTCTGGGAGAGGTGGCCGAGCGCAGCGAGGTCGGAGAGGGCAAACCGACCATACCAATCATCCGAAAAAAGGCTGCAAGGCCCTCTCAGTCACCTGCGGTGACAGCTCTCCCAAAGGGAGAGCCAGGGGGCTGCGCCTCGTTACATATGTAGGCATAAGAAATGGAGCGTATCTGCATCGATACGCTCCATTGTCTGCTTTATGAACACCCATCAAAAGGCGGAAAACGGCCTTCGCAAGTGGATTTATTGTTTCCGGCAGCCCGGAATATAACCTTCATTATTTTTGCAAACTCTGCGGCAGGGAAACGGTAAAGGAAATTACGCCCTGCCTGTAATCATCGCCAATACACCCGTGGTGGCGGGTTACAATGGCCTTCGCGGTGGAAAGGCCGATCCCGCTCCCGCCGGTGTCCCGGGCCCGGGAGGAATCCGCCCGGTAGAACCGGTCAAAGTAGTGCGGCAGCTGGGAGGCGTCCAGTCCGGCGCACGGGTTGGAAAGTTCAATCACTACGTTTTTCCCGCGGTGAAAGGCAGTCAACCGGATTGTGCCGCCCGCATCGCAGTATTTGACGGCGTTGTCCAGCAAAAGCACAAACAGCCGGCTGATGTCATCCGGAACACCCTTAACCGTCAAGTCGGGCGCAATATCCGCCGCCAGGGATTTCCCCGCAGACTCCGCAAGGGGGCGGAAATTCTCCGCGGCGGCCCCGGCTATGGCGCTGACGGAAACCGTTGTGACGGCCGAGGCCGGAAGGGCTTCTTCGCTGCGGGCAAGATCAACCAGATTTTTAATCAGGCTGTCCATGCGCTGTATCTGCTCCTGCCCGCTTTCCAGCCACGTGCGGTTATCCTCCGTCTCCTCGATTAACCCAAGGTCGGCGGATAAAATCGCAAGGGGCGTTTTCAGCTCGTGGGAGGCATCGGTGACAAACTGCCGCTGCCGCTCCCAGTTTTCCGCAAAGGGCCGTATCGCGCGCTTGGACAGAATCAGCAGCAGGACAAATACGATGCACACACACAGGGCGAAAATCTCCGCAGTCATGCGGAACATCGAATAGGCGGACTGCAGCAGCATAAAGCAGTCAAGGACGACCAGCGTACAGCCGCCGTTTTCGTCGGCATAGCTCCCGAAGCGGTAATGCCCCACATACCCCTTTGCAGTGCCCTTGGAGACGATTTTCTCAATCGTGGATACGACGGTCTGCCGGTCCAGCGCGGCAATATGATCCAGATCCACGAAATAGACTTCGTCCTCCGCCGTGAGCTTCACGATAAAATAGCGGGTCTCGAACGCTGTCTCCGGCGTGACCTGAAAGCCGGCATGGGCGGAGGGACTTGCATTGCCGTCCGGCACCGGAAAGGCGCCGTCGTTCTGGTAGAGCAGCTCGATGGCCTTATCCGCCCGGTTGGAGGTAATGCAGTAATTCCCGATCCCGATGGCGGCGCAGAGAACCGCCATGGTGCCCAGCAGGGACAGCATGGCAATCGCAATGAATTTTCTTCGCAGCTTACGGATCATGTTATCTTCTCCAGCAGGTACCCCTGCCCGCGGCGGGCCGCAATACGGACATCGGCCCCGACGGTTTCCAGCTTTCGCCGCAGATAGGAAATATAGGCCCAGACCACATTCAGCTCCGTGTCACTGTCATAGCCCCAGATGCGCTCCATGAACTGCTCGGTGGAAATGAGCCGGCCCTTCTGGCGCATCAGCAGCTCCAGCATCTGGAACTCCTTGCTGCTCAGGCGCACGGAGGCGGTTCCGCAGCTCAGCTCGAACGTGGAGCGGTTCAGCGTAATATTGCCGGCGGTGAGAAGGCTGGGCGCGTAGGCGCTGCTCCGCCGGGTCAGCGCGCCGACGCGGGCCACAAACTCCCGCGGGTCGAAGGGCTTGGGCAGATAGTCGTCCGCCCCGCTGGTCAGGCCGGTCACGCGGTCCTCAACCTGGCTTTTTGCCGTCAGCAGGAGAACGGGCGTCGAAACGCCCTGCTCGCGCAGAGCGGTCAGAACCTGAAGCCCGTCCAGCTTGGGCATCATGATGTCCAGCACCAGCGCATCATAGTTTTCCGCAAGGCCGTAGTCCAGCGCATCCTGTCCGTTGTTGACCACATCCACGGAATAGTGTTCGCGTTTGAGAAGTGCTTCCAGCGCACGGGTCATGGCGGCCTCATCATCGGCCACTAAAACTCTCATATGGGTTCCCCCTCATAATTCACGGCAGAGCCGCCGCTTTTATGCCTGCAGATCGCTCAGGTACAGGCTGCACTGCAGCTGCGCGTCATCGTCAAGCGTCAGCAGCAGGTGCAGCTGCACGGCATCCGCCTTGACGGAGATATGGCCGACCCCGTCCGCATCCGTAGAGGCATCCGTCACCGAGGCGGTGACAAACAGCAGGGAGATGCAGCTGACCTCGCCATCGCTGTCCCGGAGCGTCAGCACGGCCTCGCCGTCTCGCGGGGCGTTGGGGAAAACTGCGCTGCCCTGTTCATCCAGCGAAGAAGTGTCCTGCATCTGCCCGGAACAGAAGTCGGCCTGCATCCCGCGGAGCGCCGAACCGTCCGGTCTCTGAAAGCTTGCGGTGAGCGTCAGATCATTTTCCGAAGCCGACTGCACAGACTCTTCATCTATCGTACTAGAACAGGCGCAGGGAAACAAGAGTAAAAATGTAAACACTGCAGCAAGAATAAACCGCGGAAGCGCCTTGTGCATAATGGTCACCTCGTTTTGTCGTTGCCGCCATCATACAATGTCAACTCAAAAGCAACTTAAAAGCGCGGCGGCGCTATTTTAAACTTGCTTTTAAGTAATGCCAATACAATGGATTCATTCGAAAATGAGGAGGTCATATTCCTTGATTGAAATCGAGCATCTCACCAAGCGATACGGAGACCACCTGGCAGTATCCGATTTGAGCGTTGAAATAGAGAGCGGTCAGATCTACGGTTTTCTCGGCCCCAACGGAGCGGGCAAATCCACCACCATGAACATCATGACCGGGTGCCTCTCTGCCACGGAAGGCCACGTGCGGATTGACGGCTACGACATCTTTGAGCAGCCGGAAAAGGCCAAGCGGCTGATCGGATATCTGCCGGAGCAGCCGCCGCTCTATCTGAATGAAACGCCGCTGGAATACCTGCGCTTCGTAGGGGAAGCCAAAGGCGTCCGCGGAGAAGAGCTGAAGCGGCAGATTCAGGACACCATAGAGCGCACCGGGATTGAAAAGGTGTGCCGGCGCAGAATTTCCGCACTGTCCAAGGGCTACAAGCAGCGTGTAGGCATCGCCCAGGCTCTGCTCGGGTCGCCGGAGGTCATCATTCTGGACGAGCCCACCGTGGGCCTTGACCCCATCCAGATTATCGAGATCCGGAACCTGGTAAAGGATCTGGGCAAGACCCATACGGTAATCTTCAGCTCCCACATTCTTTCCGAGGTGCAGGCCATCTGCGACAAGATCCTGATTATCTCCAACGGAAAGCTGACGGCGCTGGGCACCCCGGCGGAGCTGGAGCGGCAGCTGCGGTCGGCGGGGGAAATCGTCCTCACCACGGAGGCTTCCGCGGAAAAGGCTGCGGAGCTTCTCAGCACG
>CAYNEH010000165.1:2761-3826 GCA_964396195.1 uncultured Oscillospiraceae bacterium | reverse complement strand
GCCACCAACATCATCAACATGGCAAAGGAAAAGGACATCCCCGTGATCTTCTTTAACCGTGCCGTTTCCACCGCTGACGACGGCGGCGAGTCCGTTATTTCCGCTTATGACAAGTGCGCCTTCATCGGCACCGACTATGAGATGGCCGGTCACATGCAGGGTCAGATGATCGGTGATTATCTGGTTGCCAACTTTGACGCGCTGGATCTCAACGGCGACGGCAAGATCTCTTACGTCATGTTCAAGGGCGACGAGGCCAACGCTGAGGCAATCGCTCGTACCCAGTACGGCGTAGAAGACGCTGACAAGGTGCTCACCGATGCCGGCAAGCCCGCTCTGGAGTTCTACGATTCCGCAAACTCCAACAAGTATCTGGTTGACCAGAACGGCACCTGGTCCGCTCAGGCCGCTACCGACTACATGCAGACCATCCTGTCCCAGTACTCCGAGGCCAACAACAACATGATCGAGCTGGTCATCGCCAACAACGACGACATGGCTCTGGGCGCTATCTCCGCTCTGCAGAACGCAGGCTACAACAAGGAAGGCGCTACCTACATCCCCGTATTCGGCGTTGACGCTACCGACGCTGCCAAGGAAAAGATCGCTGACGGTTCCATGACCGGCACCATCAAGCAGGACGCTGAGGGCATGGCCAACACCATCGCCGCTGTCGTGCAGAACTTCCAGGGCGGCAAGGCCACCTTCGATGGCGTAGACACCAACAACGTGGTAGGCACCTGGCGTGTCAACATCCCCTACGCTACCTACACCGGCGAATAATCTCAGATGTATGAGCGGCAGCCGCGCCATTCCGGCGCGGCTGTCTTCAGGTATGCTGCACAGCTTACGGCAACGGGCGCAGCCTGTGCGGCATCTCCTCTATGCAAGCAAGGAGGGACCCTTTTTGGACAACAACGCAACCGCCTCCGCCGGCGTTAAGCCCCAGGAGCCGCAGGTCCTTCTCCGGATGGAGAACATCTGCAAGACCTTCCCCGGCGTTAAGGCACTGGATCACGTATCCCTGACGGTCCGAGCCGGAACCGTCCATGCCCTCATGGGCGA
>CAYNEH010000165.1:0-2661 GCA_964396195.1 uncultured Oscillospiraceae bacterium | reverse complement strand
TCCAAGGTCATTGTGTTCGACGAGCCCACCTCCTCCCTGACGGAGACCGAGGTAGAGCATCTGTTCCGCATCATCAATATGCTGCGGGATCGCGGATGCGGCATCATCTATATTTCTCACAAAATGGACGAGATTCTGAGAATCTCTGACGATATTACGGTCATGCGCGACGGCACCTGGGTTGCCACGGAGCCTGCAAAGGACATGACCATGGACAAGATCATCAAGCTGATGGTCGGCCGTGAGCTGACCAACCGCTTCCCGCCCAAGGACAATGTGGTATCCTCCGACGTTTCCCTTTCCGTAGAGAATCTCTGCGGCCTCCACAACGCCCTGGATCACATCACCTTCGAGGCGCATAAGGGCGAGATTCTGGGCATTGCCGGACTGGACGGTTCCGGACGCACCGAAACCCTGGAAACCATCTTCGGCGTGGCCGCGAAAAAGAGCGGCACCCTGAAGCTCCACGGCAAGGAGATCCGCAACAAGACCCCCCGTGAGGCCGTCTCCAACGGATTCGCCCTGCTCACCGAGGAGCGCCGGGCCACCGGTATCTTCGGCATCCTGAACATTCAGGAGAACACCACCATTTCCAGCCTGAAAAAGTATTTGAAGGGCGGTCTGCTCAGCACGAGCAAAATGAAGGAGAGCACCGACTGGTCCATCTCCGCCATGCGCATCAAAACCCCCAGCCAAACCACCAAGATTCGCTCTCTGTCCGGCGGCAACCAGCAGAAGGTCATTCTTGGCCGCTGGCTGCTCACCGATCCGGAAATTCTCCTGCTGGACGAGCCCACCCGCGGCATCGACGTCGGCGCGAAATACGAGATCTACCAGCTGATCATCGACCTTGCCAAGCAGGGCAAAACGGTCATCATGGTTTCCTCGGAAATGCCGGAGCTGCTGGGCGTATGTGACCGGATTCTGGTCATGTCCGGCTGCAAGCAGGCCGGTGAGGTTGACGCAAAAACTGCCACCCAGGAGGAAATCATGACCCTGGCGGCCAAATACGTATAAGGAGGAACCAGCCGTGGCTGAAAAACAAGTAACCAAAAAGAATACGCTGAGCACCCGGTGGGCCCATTTCCAGAGTCTTTCCAGTCAGGATAAGCGCCGCACCATTACGGACCTGCTGTTCAACAATGCCATGTACATCATCATTGTTCTGGCGATCATCTTCATCGCCATCCGGGTTCCCCAGTTTGTATCCCTTTCTTCCATTGTGAATATCATCTCCCTGACGGCGGCCAAGCTGCCCATTGCACTGGGTATCGCAGGCTGTATCGTCCTCACCGGTACCGATATTTCCGCAGGCCGTGCGGTTGGCCTTTCCGCCTGTATCTCCGCCTCCCTGCTGACCACTGCCAACAAGATTTTCCCGGGTCTGGCGGTTCAGCCCCTGCCCCTGGTTTTCCTGCTGGTCATTGCGGTGGGCGCTACCATCGGCCTGGTCAACGGCTTCTCCGTGGCCAAGTTTAAGCTGCACCCCTTCATCGTTACCCTGTCCACCCAGCTGATCGTCTATGGCACCATTCTGCTGTACCTGAAGATGGGCGACAACAACGGTCAGACCCTGTCCGGCCTGTCCGAGGGCTATCGGAACCTGATCGCCGGTCCCCTGTTCACCATCAACAACGTTGCCGTGCCCCGTTATGTGCTCTACGCCGTGATCCTCACCGCGCTGATGTGGGTCATCTGGAATAAGACCACCTTCGGCAAGAATATGTTCGCCGTGGGTTCCAACGAGGAAGCAGCCAACGTCTCCGGCGTTAACGTCACCGCCACCATCATTCTGGTGTTTGTGCTGGCCGGTATTATGTACAGCATCACCGGCTTCTTCGACGGCGCGCGTATCGCCTCCGTCAACGCCAACACCGGCCTGAACTACGAGTGCGACGCCATTGCGGCCTGCGTCATCGGCGGCGTCTCCTTCGTCGGCGGTATCGGTAAGATCTCCGGCATTGTCGTCGGCGTGCTTCTGCTCCAGATCATCTTCACCGGTCTGAACTTCCTGTCCGTGGATCAGAACGCCCTGTATATCATCAAGGGTCTGGTCATCCTGGTGGCCTGCGCCATTGATATGCGCAAGTACCTGGTTCGGAAGTAAGCGATGGAATCCAAAGAGCCCCTTCGCCCCGGGGATTTTCCCGAGCAGAAAAAGCTCCGCGGGCTGTATAAGCACGTAAAAATCTCTGTGCGCACCCTGGATATCATCATTGTGGCGGGCATTCTTGCGATTCTGCTGTGCGTATTCATCGCAACCCGGCACAGCGGCTACACCATCACCTTCAACTCCTCCGGCGGCACCGACGTTGCCAGCCAGAGCCTGACCTATGGCGAGGTGATCGAGGAGCCCACGCCCCCCACCCGGGAAGGCTACACCTTCGGCGGCTGGTATTCCGACGATGCGCTGAATAACCCCTGGGATTTCGACACCCAGATTGCCGGGGATACGGAGCTTTACGCCAAGTGGATTCCCGATTCGTAACCCATCCGGTGCGCTGCAATTTCCGTTGCAGCGCACCTTTTTTCTCAGGAGGAACCCTATGAAACCGATTCTGGTCAGCGCCTGTCTGTTGGGCGCAGCATGTAAATATTCCGGCGGCGATAACTTCTGTCCCAAAGTCGCCGCGCTGGTGAAGGACTATCAGCTGGTGCCCG
>CAYNEH010000164.1:0-3845 GCA_964396195.1 uncultured Oscillospiraceae bacterium | reverse complement strand
TGTATGGTTTTCCTGTTTCATCAACATAGATAGATAAAATATCTTCTTTCTGCTCTTTGCTCTGGAGAGAATAACCGATGAATGGCGGATTTCCCATTATGTAGCTGAGCTTTTCCTTCGGGACTACATCGTTCCAGTCAATGTGCAGGGAATTGCCTTCGACAATCGTAGCGTTGGTTTTGAGCGGCAGGAACTCCAGGGGCATATGCACAATGTCCTCGGTCTCCTTCATCATCTGGCTTTCCGCAATCCACAGCGCGGTTTTTGCGACCGTCACGGCAAAATCGTTGATCTCGATACCGTAGAACTGCGAGATGGAAATTCTGATCGGATTGGCAGCCAGGCCCAGCACGATCTGCCCGCCCTGCCGGTAGGCCAGCAGCCGGTTCTCCAGACGGCGCAGACTGAGGTAGGTTTCCGTGAGGAAGTTGCCCGAGCCGGCGGCCGGGTCCAGAAATGTCAGCGAAGCGAGTTTATCGTGAAAAGCCTCCAGCTTTGCCTCGCGGGTTTTTTCTACCGGTATTGCCTTGATGTCCTCAAATTCCTGCTTCAGATCGTCGAGGAACAGCGGATCAATCACCTTGTGGATGTTCTCGACAGACGTATAGTGCATGCCGCCCTTGCGGCGGGTTTCCGGGTTCAGGGTGCTTTCAAACACTGCGCCGAAGATAGTCGGTGAAATTTCGCTCCAGTCAAAATCCTCGGAAGCATTGCGCAGAATCAACCGGAAAATTTTATCCGTGATGCGCGGAATTTCAATATTTTCGTCAGAGAACAGGCCGCCGTTCACATACGGAAATGCCGCCAGGTCATCATCGAGATAGGGGTCGCGTTCTTCCGGTTTCTGGTCAAGTACGCGGAACAGATCAATCAAAGCCTGACGGGCGCTGCTGACGCCGCGGCGGTTCATGTAATCGTGGAACATCAGCCGTTTCCCGAAGATATCCGCATCCTCGGCATAGAGACAGAATACGAGCCGGACGCACAGGGCGTTCAGGCTCTTCTGCGCTTTTTCGCTGTCCGGATCTTTGTATTGCTCATACAGCGCGTCGTAAAGCTCGCCGACAATCTCGCCGGCCTTGATGGAAACTTCCATCTCTTTTTTCAGGTTTTCGTTGCCGGAATCAACCAGAAATTCAAGACGGGTGTACTCTTTTTCAAGGTCGGCAAGCTTCACAACCTCCGGCTCCGCGTTTGGCTGATTCATATTGTGAATATGGAATTCCTGAAAATTACACACTACGATCCAGCGCGGATTCATGTTGTGCGGCAGCAGACCGGCATAGCGGCGCGCCTGTTGAAACGGCGTCAGAAGACTGCCGTCGCTTTGCTGATAGCCTTTCTTCAGATTTACGCCGCAGCTCTTCTGCTCAATCAGGACTTGCGTATCCTGAATATATGCATCAATGAAAATCGTCGAGTTGGTCTGATCGTTCTTGACCTTATGCTCAAATGAGATTGCCTTCTCGGGGTCCTCTACGCCGAACACTTTCTGCAGCAGCTGCCGCCAGAAATTCTGCGCATCCTGTTTTTCGTCACCGCGGCCTGTCCAGTCCGAAACGAACTGCTTTACGGCCTGACGCTGCTTGACATTATCCATATCATCACCGCCTTCAAACATGCCCATATTATACTGCCTGACGGGGGAAAAATCTACCGGCGCGGATGCGATATTTTTGCCCGTGCCCCGCCCGGGGGAGGCAAAATACTGCGAAAGCCGCAATCCACGCGCAAGTGCGGTCTGCAACTATCGCCGGGAAATAAAAAAAGTTCTGAATCCGTAAAGAATTCAGAACTTTTTGTGGTGGACAGTACAGGACTCGAACCTGTGACCCCCTGCACGTCAAGCAGGTGCTCATACCAGCTGAGCTAACTGTCCGTCTTTTCAGCGGGCGAATGCTATTATAACCGGTCACTCAACTATTGTCAAGCTTTTTTTTATATGTTATACTCAGAAAAAAGAAAAAAATAAAACTGCGAAAAGGACGTGGCGTCATGATCTACAAAAACATTACAAGAGAAGAGCTGAACGTCCCTGTTCCCGGCGGGGAAAAGGTGCGCCTGCGTGCTTATCTGCGGCCGAAGCGGGGCGTGCTGGCCGATGACGGACACCGCTGGGCGGTGATCGTGTGCCCCGGCGGCGGCTATCAGGTACTTGCTCACAGCGAGGGGGAGCCGGTGGCGCTGGCCTTTCTGGCGGCGGGAATGCAGGCTTTCGTGCTGGACTACAGCCTTGCCCCGGTGCGCTACCCGGCGGCAATGATGGAGCTGGCGGCGTCTGTGGCGTGGGTGCGCCGCCACGCGGAGAAGTACGGCATCGACCCCGACAGGATTGCCGTCTGCGGCTTTTCCGCCGGAGGGCATCTGGCGGGCTGCGTCGCCAACCTGTGGAACACCCCGGCGCTGGAGCCGATGGGTCTGCCGCCGGAGCAGATGTGGCCGGATGCGGCCATCCTGTGCTACCCCCTCATCACGTCAGAAATTCAGGCGTCCCACCAGCTGAGCTTTGACAGCCTGCTGGGCGAGGGCGTGCCGGTGCCGCCGGAGCTTTCGCTGGAGAAGTCGGTGACGGCCCTGACGCCGCCCACCTTCCTGTGGGCCACGGTGTCGGACGCCACGGTGCCGGTTGAGAACACCATGCTGTATGCCGAGGCGCTGCAGCGGGCGGGGGTGCCGTTTGAGCTGCACCTCTACGCCGACGGGCCCCACGCCATGGGCCTTGCCACGGCGGAGTCGGCGTGGCGGCCGGAGTACGAAGATTACCACGTGGCCACGTGGCACCGGCTGTGCGTGGAATGGCTGCACTCGCTGCGGGGCAGGGACTCCGGAAAGGCGAAGGCGTGAGGGATATGAAGTACGCGCTGATCACCGGGGCATCCGGCGGAATCGGTGCCGCGACCGCCCGGGAGTTTTCCCGGCGGGGCTGGGGCGTGGCCATCCACTATCACCATGGGGCGGAAAAAGCGGCAGCGCTGGCTGAGGAATTGTCAAAAACCGGCGTCCCCGTGATGACGGTACAGGCCGACGTGGCCGACCGGGCGCAGGTGGAGCAAATGGTTGACAATGTGTTTGATAAATTTTGTCAACTTGACATTTTGGTATGCAACGCCGGGCTGTCTCACATCGGTCTGCTCAGTGATATTGACGAGGAGAAATGGCGGCGGCTGTTTGCCGTGAACGTGGACGGCGTGTACCACTGCTGCCGGGCGGCCATGCCCCATTTTATCCACCGGAAGGCCGGGAGTATCGTCACCGTGGCCTCCATGTGGGGGCAGGTGGGCGCGTCCTGTGAGGTGGCCTATTCCGCCACAAAGGGGGCGGTGATCGCCTTCACGAAGGCGCTGGCCAAAGAGCTTGGACCAAGCGGGATACGGGTCAACTGCGTGTCTCCCGGCACCATCGATACGGAGATGAACCGCCACCTGACGGCGGAGGATCTGGCCGCGCTGGCGGACGAGACGCCGCTGGAGCGCATCGGAACGCCGGAGGAAGTGGCCCGGGCCATCGCCTTTCTGGCGGGAGACGAGGCGTCCTTTATCACCGGTCAGGTACTCGCTCCAAACGGCGGAATGGTGATCTGAAATGCAGCTGTCGTCAATATAGAACACAATGACCGTACCGCGCGGACGGTCATTGTTGCTTTTCACAGTTGACAATTCCGGAAAATGAAAATATAATTGTCAACAATCTCAGAGGCGATCAGACGGAGAAAAGAGAGTTGCCTTTGCGGAGCGGACGGCGGAAGATCCCGAGCGGAACGCCGCGGCTTCCGTGCAAAAACGGTCGTTTTCCGGAAACGGCGGGTTTTTGCAGAGATGAAAAAGAAAAAGGTTATCGCCATGCTC
>CAYNEH010000163.1:0-3920 GCA_964396195.1 uncultured Oscillospiraceae bacterium | reverse complement strand
GCTACTTTCTCGCTCTGCGCTGAATGAAGGCTGTTTATTCAGAGATTCCCTAATCATGCGGTGTTTCCGCTACACAGCCCCAACACACTTATCCACGGTATGTGAGCAGGGCGAACTTTCCCGTGGACAGAAACAATATATCAAACAATTTGTATCGTTAAAGGCGCCCGGGGTTTCATAACCCCGTTGGTATCTTTTGCAGAAAGGCGGTTTTTAGCTATGAACGACACTCTTCAAGCGCTGTATGCGGTGGTGAAGGATCGCAAGGCCAACCCACAGGAGGGTTCTTACACCTGCTATCTCTTCGACAAGGGGCTGGACAAGATTTTGAAAAAGGTGGGCGAAGAGAGCGCAGAGACCATCATCGCCGCGAAAAACGACGTTCCGTCCGACACGGTGGGGGAAATTTCCGACCTCATCTATCACCTGATGGTGATGATGGTGGAGAAGGATATCCCGCTGGACGATGTTCTGGCGGAGCTTGATCGCAGGAGTAAGAAAATCGGAAACCTCAAGCAGATGAAGCAGGTTGATAAGGAGACCTGACGATGGAAGATTATGATAAGTACAGCTTTGACAGCGATTATGCCCACGAAAGCCGGGAGCTGACGTTGAACAGCTACGTGTCCCGGACGTTCCTCTGGATGTTCGCCGGACTGCTGGTCACATTTCTGACCGGTTATCTCGGTTCGGTCACTGGTGCGATCCTCTACGTTTTTACCATTCCGTACATGTATATCGTGCTGCTGGTGGCGGAGCTTGTGGTGGTGATGGTGTTGTCCGCGCGGGTGCAGAACCTTTCCGTGGGTGCAGCCCGGGCGCTGTTTTTCACATATGCGGTGCTCAACGGCATCGTGTTTTCTGCCTATTTCCTGATTTTTGAGATGGGAACCCTAATGCTGGTGTTCGCCATGACGGCACTGTATTTCGGCGTGTTCGCCCTGTACGGCCACTTTACCAAGCATGACCTTTCCGGGATGCGGCCCTTTATCATTGGCGGGCTGATCTTCCTCATCGTCATGGGTATCGTCTCCATGTTCATCCCCATGGGCGGAGTGGAGCGGCTGATCTGTCTGGGCGGCATCGCACTGTTCCTGTGCATTACCGCTTATGATACCCAGCGCATCAAGTCCTGCTTCGCCTACTACGGCGGCGATGCCGCGGTGCTCCGAAAGGCGTCCATTTATGCTGCGCTCCAGCTGTATCTGGATTTTATTAATCTGTTTTTGTATCTGCTTCGGCTTGTCAACAAGAACAGAAACTGAGCAACTTCTACGCAATACGCCCCCTATGCGATCTTTTGCATAGGGGGCGACATTCTGTTATGGAGGAATGGGTGCATGCTGATCAAACACGCACAGGTGCTGACGGGCAAGACGTTTGTCCGGGCGGACATTGCCTTTGGCGAGAGCATCGTTGCCGTTGGAGCGCTCCCCGGCCCGGCAGAGATGGACGGGACGGATTGCTATGTGGTGCCCGGGTTTGTGGACATCCATACTCACGGGGCCATGGGCTGTGATTTTTCTGACGGACAGCGGCAGGATATGCAGATGCTGGCGGACTACTACGCATCCCGCGGCGTGACGTCCTATCTGGCCACCACCATGGCAATGAGCGCGGACGAGCTGCTCCGCGCCATGGACGCGGTCAACGGCTTTCACCAGCAGGGCGGTGCGAAGTGCGCGGGCGTCCATCTGGAAGGGCCGTTTCTCAGCGCGGGAAAGCGGGGGGCGCAGGCGGAATGTAATATCCGTCTGCCGGATCGGATGCTGTTCGACCGGCTGAATGCCGCCTGCGGCGGGCGGGTGCGGATGATCACGCTGGCCTGCGAATGTCCCGGAGCCATGGAGTTCATCCGGTATGCGGCAAAGCGGACCGTGGTTTCGCTGGGCCATACGGAATGCACCTATGTGGAGGCTATGGAGGCATTTTCCTGCGGGGCTAGCCATGTGACCCATATGTTCAATGCTATGGCCGGATTTCACCACCGGCAGCCTGGACTGATGGCTGCGGCCATGGATGCCGGAGCCAGTGTGGAACTGGATAGCGACGGTCTGCACGTTCATCCCGCCGCAATCCGTATGGCGCATCGGCTGTACGGTGACCAGCTGAATCTTATCTCAGACTCCATGCGCTGCGCGGGGCTGTCCGACGGCGAATACGCGTTGGGCGGTCAGACAGTGACGGTGCGGAATGGCAAAGCCTGCCTGTCCGGCACGGATACGCTGGCCGGTTCGTCCATCTCTCTGCTGGACGGCGTACGGAACGCGGCGTCCTTCGGCATTCCACTGGCGGACGCGCTGTATGCCGCGTCCACAGCGCCTGCCCGCGCCGTCGGGCTGGATGACGTGGGTGAGCTTCGCCCCGGCCTGCGGGCGGATGTGCTGGTGCTGAACCGTGATTTGTCCCTCAATGCTGTATTCGTGGATGGTGTGCGGCAAATATAAAAATAAGAACCCCCGCCCGGGTGAATTAAACGCCCCAGTTTATGTAGACAGTATAAAACGCCCCTGCGTATGGAACGATAGTGCGATGCAGCATAATGAAATATGAGGACATAGCGGTACTGCCTTAATTGTCCAGCAGCTCGGCCAGCGGCCACGCGTCAATATCGGACAGTGCTTCCGCCAGCGCAAAAAAATTTTCATCCAGATGCTCCACCTCGCGGCTGAACCATGCCCAAAGCAAGGCTTCGTCCGCATCGGACAGCGCGCCGCGATTCCAGCATAACCAGATGGTGCATGGCCGCACAGGCGCCGGCAGTGACGGCGGCGCGGGGGTACAGGCCATCATCGTTCACCGCCTTCGGGTAGTGGCGGAACACGAAATATTCCGCCAGACGTCTCAGGTGGAGCGGCCATTCTGGCCGGGCGGCATTGTACCGGGCGGCAAGGTTGGCGTAAGATGCGCTGTCCAGTGCCCGCAGCTCCGCGGCCCGGCAGCGAAGCAGGGCAGGCCATTCGAGCCGCAGGGGGTTTAGATCAGCCAGCGCTTCCAGCAGCCGGGCCGCAAGGGAACGCAGAGTGGATGAATTGCACGGAAATTTGTCGAATTTCGGCGTTTCCGGTTGAAAAATGTTTGTTTCATTCCAATCAATGGCATCCTGCGCCGATTCCGCATCTCGGAGCAGAGCGGCCAGCCGTTGCCAGATGGAAGTGCCGCCCAGGCTGAGGATTGCAAAGGCCTGCTGGCGGACGGTGTTGAGAAATTCCAGCAGTCCACCATCCACGCCGTCGAAGGGCTGGTCGGCAATGCCGTCGTCCGTTTCAACGAGGGGAAAGATTCCCTGTTCCAGCACAAGTCGGGCGGCCTCCGGGCAGGACACGGCCTGACACCGCTCGGTGAGACAGCCGTATTCCTCAATGAAGCGTGGATAGGCTCTGCAGTGGCCGCACAGGTGCTCCTCTCCCCAATAGCGCTGGATGGGGCATAGGCCGTCCCCATCCAGCAGGGAGCACAGCCCGTCCGGCCGGAGCCGGAAGCATACATCGCCGTCCTCATCGGTGATGAGGTTTTCAGCAATCTGCTGACACAGTTTCTCAGGCGCGGCGGCGTAGTCAGCGATGGCGTCGTCATCCAGCACGATGTCCCAGTCCCGGCAGCAGGTGAGGGGACAAGCGCCGGCGGTGCAGCGGAAGGAACTGTAAAATGCGGGTTCACGGGTGATCATCGGATGTATTCTCCTTTGTCGGCTGTGTAGGCCAGCCCCAGAAGTAGTGGAACATGGCGCGGTTGGGCAGAAATAGGCTGTCCCGGAGCCAGAACCATTGGCTGCCCACAATGGTGGCTATGGCAAGGCGCTCATCCGCACTCATGGTGTACTGGCTGGCCAGATCCAACACAGCCTCCGGTATGCTACAGCCTTGTTTTTTGAACCGCTCCAGACAGCGGCAGCTGTACAGTACGACGGCGTTGGCATC
>CAYNEH010000162.1:0-3940 GCA_964396195.1 uncultured Oscillospiraceae bacterium | reverse complement strand
ATGAAATAACCTTTGTTTTCAAAAACGGCACCGAAATCAGAGTCGGAGCATAAGTTAAGGTCGCAAGATCGCACGCCTTTTTAGTGGCATGGATTTTGCGGCCTTAGAGGAATAATTAAGGCAGCGCCGCACAATATCGTCTGCGGTGCTGCCATAAAGGAACTCCCGGGAGAAGTCAGTTTCTCCCGGGAGTTCCTTTATGCACTTTTCTGCGTTTTATCTCACAGAACGGAATCCACCATGTGCTCGATGGCGGACTGGGGCTGGACGCCCACGGTGCGGGCCACCTCTTTGCCGTCCTTGAGCACCACCAGCGTGGGGATGCTCATGACGCCGAAGCGCTGGGCCAGCTCCGGCTCGTCGTCCACATCCACCTTGCCCACGACCACCTTGCCGTCGTAGCGCTCCGCCAGCTTCTCAACGGTGGGGGCCAGCATCTTGCAGGGCCCGCACCATGTGGCCCAGAAGTCCACCAGCATGGGTGCACCCTGGGCCGCCGCTTTGTCAAAGCCTTCCTTGTTGAAATGGATCACTGCCATTTGAATTACGTCCTTTCTTTTCGCTATTTACTTGCTTCGTCCAGATATTTCATAGCGCTGTGGGCGGCCATCTGGCCCTCCCCAACTGCCTTGGCCAGCTGCAGCGGCTCACCGGTGCAGTCCCCGGCGGCGAACACGCCGGGCAGGCTGGTGGCCATGTACCGATCTACCCGGATGCGGCCTCCTTCCGTCTCCAGCCCCGGGGCCAGCTGCTCCGGAGCCAGCGCCGCCCGGAGCAAAAACACCCCGTCGCAGGGGATCTCCTCGCCCTTGGCGGTGCGCACGCCGGTGACCTTGTCCGTCCCGAGAATGGACAGCCCCGGCAGACGCTCCTCCGTCACCTGACAGCCGATGCTCCGGAGATACTCCGTCTCCTCCGCCAGATCCGGGGCATTTCCCGCCACCACGATGGGCCTTCCCCGGTAAAACATGCCGTCACAGGTGGCGCAGTAGCTCACGCCCCGGCCCAGAAGCTCCGTCTCGCCCTTCAGCGGCGTTCCCCGGGCCGCGCCGGGGGCTAAAATCACCGCGCCGGCCTCCTCCACGTCGGAGCCGACGGAGACAAGACAGCTCTCTCCCAGCGGCATGACGGACAGCGCCCGGCCGATGCGGATCTCCGAGCCCAGCCCCTTGGCCTGTTCCAGCATCCGCTCTACCAGCGTCAGGCCGGACACATGGGGGATGCCGGGGTAATTCTCAATGGCCGGGGCTTTGCACAGCGGGCTTGCCGCCGGTTCGTTGGTGACCACCAGCACGGAGCGGGCCCGGGCCCGGGCCTGAATGGCCGCGGCCAGCCCGGCGGGGCCGCCGCCCACCACGATGATGTCGTAGTTCACAGACAGTCCGCCTCCTCTCCGTCAAACAGGGCCGCGATGATGTCCGCCACCCGCTCGTCCGCCACCTTGTAATATACCTCGTTGCCCGACCGGGCGCACTCCAGCACTCCGGCGTGGCGCAGCCGGTTCAGGTGCTGGGAGATGGCCGACTGGGACTGGCCCGTGGCCCGCTCCATGCAGCTGACGTTCTTGCAGCCGCACTGGAGCAGTCCCCGGACGATGCGCAGCCGCACCGGATGGGCCAGCGCCTTGAGCATTTCCGCCCGCTGCTGGTACAGCATCTGTTTGTCGTCCATGCTGCCCCTCCTTCATTAACATATTCTAATATTATTATATTCTTATTTTTGGCCCTGTCAAGGAGAAATTTCCGGACTTACCGCGCTTTCGCCCCGCTCCGGAAAAAAGGGCGGATTTCTGCCGAAAACTGTTGCGTTTCTCCAATGGAATGGGTATAATATTCAGGTTAAAATAAATCACAACTAAGGAGTGACAGACATGGCAGAAGAGCTGAACGTAACCATGAGCCAGAACTTTATCCACGACTTTATCGACGAGGACATCGCTCAGGGCGGGCAGTATGAGGGCATGACTGTCCACACCCGCTTTCCCCCGGAGCCAAACGGCTACCTCCACATCGGCCACTGCAAGGCCCTGACCATCGACTTCGGCACCGCCGAGAAGTACGGCGGCCTGTGCAACCTCCGCATGGACGACACCAACCCCACCAAGGAGGACACCGAGTATGTGGACGCCATTCAGGAGGACATCCACTGGCTGGGCTTCGACTGGGGCGACCGGTTCTACTATGCCTCCGATTACTTTGATAAAATGTATGAGTACGCCGAAGAGCTGATTCAAAAGGGACTGGCCTATGTCTGCCAGCTGTCCCCGGAGGAGTTCAAGGCCAACCGCGGCTCCATCGGCGTGCCCGCCACCTCCCCCTACCGGGATCGGCCCATCGAGGAGTCCCTCGACCTGTTCCGCCGGATGCGGGCGGGCGAGTTCCCGGAGGGCTCCATGACCCTCCGGGCCAAGATTGACCTGGCCTCCGGCAACTTCAACATGCGGGATCCGGTCATCTACCGCATCAACTTTTCTCACCACCATCGTCAGGGCGACAAATGGTGCATCTATCCCATGTACGACTTTGCCCACCCCATTGAGGACGCGCTGGAGGGCATCACCCACTCCCTGTGCTCGCTGGAGTTTCAGGATCACCGCCCCCTGTATGATTGGGTGGTGAGCAACGTGTCTATCCCCTATCACAAGCCCCGCCAGATTGAGTTCTCCCGGCTGGGCATCGACCACACGGTGATGAGCAAGCGCAAGCTGCGCCAGCTGGTGGAGGAGGGCCGGGTGTCCGGCTGGGACGATCCCCGTATGCCCACCCTGTGCGGCATGCGCCGCCGGGGCTACACCCCCCGCTCCATTCGCAACTTCTGCGAGCGGGTGGGCGTCACCAAGTCGGACAACACCATTGAGTACGCCTTCCTTGAGTACTGCCTGCGGGAGGATCTGAACGAGACGGCCCAGCGCCGGATGGCGGTGCTCCGCCCGGTGAAGCTGGTCATCACCAACTACCCCGAGGGCCAGTCCGAGACCTTCGAGGTGGAGAACAATCCCAGCCGCCCGGAGGACGGCACCCGCACCGTCACCTTCTCCAAGTACCTGTATGTAGAGGCGGAGGACTTCCTGCCCGAGCCGGTGCCCAAGTACAAACGGCTCTACCCCGACGGCCCGGAGTGCCGCCTGAAGGGGGCCTACCTCATCCGCTGCGTGGGCTACAAGACGGACGAGAACGGCAACGTCACCGAGATTGCCGCCGAGTACGACCCCGAGTCCCGGGGCGGCAACCCCGCCGACGGCCGGAAGGTCAAGGGTGCGACCATCCACTGGGTGGACGCCGCCACCGCCGTGGACGCGGAGATCCGGCTGTACGACAACCTGTTCTCCGATGCCGAGCCTGACGGCGGCGACAAGAACTTCCTTGACTGCCTGAACCCAGACTCGCTGGAGATTCTCTCCGGCGCCAAAGTGGAGCGCAGTCTCGCCAACGCCGACAGCGCCGACCGGTTCCAGTTCCTGCGGCAGGGCTACTTCTGCGCCGACAGCCGGGACAGCAGCCCGGAGCATCTGGTGTTCAACCGTGCCGTGAGCCTGAAGGACAGCTACAAACCCCAGTGATTTATGAAGTGTTTTCTGCCGCGCACATGCCGCGGCGGAAAACGGATTTTGCTTCTTTCGCCGCTGAGTTGGCGAAACTCTGCGAGGTTTTTGAAACAAACGGGCGGAACCCAGCTGGGTGCCGCCCGTTTGTTTGCGATCAGGAGATAGAATCTGTAATAATTAAAAAAACCCTTGCAGTTTCCGGATTTTTCTGTTATCATGAATATGGTGCATATACCACTTACCGGGATTGCCTGCGAAAGGGGCTTGACAAGCATGAAGCCGAACCCCATGATTAGCCAGACAAGACAAGACAAGACAAGACAAGACAAGACAGGCTGAGTCTGTCCCTTTGTGCTGTTCACAAAAACAAACATACACTTTTCAAAGACGCATTTT
>CAYNEH010000161.1:0-3940 GCA_964396195.1 uncultured Oscillospiraceae bacterium | reverse complement strand
CAGCCCGTCGAAAAAGGCAAAGCCTTTTCCGACGGAAGGATTGCACCCCGCGGCATCGCACACAATGTCCGCCAATAGCGGCCATTGTGCACGTTTGCGGGGCGAGAAGTGTTTTCTGCCACGCGCATGTCGCGGCAGAAAACAGATTTTGTTTCTTTCGCCGCTGCGGCGGCGAAACTCTACGAGGTTTTTCGACTTACTCTGGCCGGGGACGGGAGACCGCCCCGGCCTGTTTTTTGAGGTGAGTACATTGTTGAAGGCGGCGACGCTGGCCAGCGGGTCATCGGGGAACTGTCTGGTAGTGTCCGACGGAAAGACCCATATTCTCATTGACGCGGGAGTGTCCGCCCGGCGGATTACCACGGGCCTGCGGGCGCTGGGCATCGAGCCGGGGGAGATCCGGGGCATCCTCATCACCCACGAGCACAGCGACCACATTGCGGGTCTGTCGGTGCTGTGCCGCCAGATCGGGGCGGAGCTTTACACCGCTGAGCCGACGGCGGTGGAGATCTGCCGGAAGGCGGCGGGGCTGGAGGAGCGGTTCCGGGTGTTCGAGCCGGGGGAGCGGTTCGCCGTGGGCGATCTGGTGATCGGCACCTTTGCCATCAGCCACGACTGCGCCTGCCCGGTGGGATTCACGGTGGAGGACGGCAGCCGGAAAATGGCGCTGTGCACCGATCTGGGCGTGGTGACCCGGGGGGTGCTGGACAGCATCCGCGGAGCCGGGCTGCTGGTAAACGAGTTTAACTACGACCCCGATATGCTCCGGACGGGGCCGTACCCGGTCATGCTCAAGGAGCGGATTCTGGGCCGTCAGGGTCACCTGTCCAATGAGACGGGGGGAAAGCTGGCGGCATGGGCCGTTCAGCAGGGGACGGGCCGGATTGTGCTGGCCCACCTGTCCAAGGAGAACAACACCCCGTCGGTGGCGCTGAGCGCCGCGGAGCGGGCCATGGCGGGGATTGAGGCCCGGGTTGGGGAGGACGTGACCCTCACCGTTGCGCCCAGAAGCGAGGGAACGGGCTGGATGGAGGTGCCGGAATGCTGAATGTGACGGTTATCTGCGTGGGCAAGATGAAGGAAAAGTTTTACATAGAGGCGGCCGCGGAGTACCAGAAGCGGCTGAAGGGCTACTGCAAGCTGAACATCGTGGAGCTTGCGGAGGAGCGGCTGCCCCAGAGCCCGGCGGCAGGCCAGATCGAGGGGGCGCTGGAAAAGGAGAGCGAAGCCATTCTCGCCAGAATTCCCAAGGGCAGCCGGGTGGTGGCCATGTGCGTGGAGGGAAAGGCCATGTCCAGCCCGGAGCTTGCGGACACCCTGAACCGATGGATGGTGGCGGGGTGCTCCGACGTGACGTTTCTCATCGGCGGCTCCTACGGCATGTCGCCCAAGGTGAAGAGCCGGGCGGACGTGCGGCTGAGCATGTCCGAGATGACGTTTCCCCACCATCTGGCCCGGGTGATGCTGCTGGAGCAGGTGTACCGGGGGTTCAAGATCCTGGAAGGTTCGGAATATCATAAGTAAATAAAGGCAAAACGCGGTCGTTCCCAGTTGGGAACGGCCGCGTTTTTTACGTTTCAGGCCGCTTTTTTGCGCGTTTTCCGCAGATATGCTCCAGAATGATCCCGGCGGGGATGGACAGCAAGAATATGCCGCTCCAGATGGCCCAGCCGCAGTGGGTGTGGCCGATGGCGGCCCCGGCGGGGTTGGGGCCGAAGGCGATCCCGAGGGGCAGGCCCGCGGCAAAGGCGGCCAGCGTGACGGCTCACCCCGACGAACTCCGCCACCTTTTCCTGAGAAAGGCCGCAGGCCCTGCGCTGCTCCCGGATGCGGTCGCTCAATGACATATCATCACCTCATCTGAAATGATAGCGCAAAGGGGTGGTCCGGTCAACCATCCGGGGGGGCAACTATCGGTTGCGCAGAGAAAATAATCAGAAAAATTTTGAGGATTGCACGCGAACGGGCAACTTTCCGGCGGTTTGCGGGGCGGGGTGTGAGGAGGTGTGGGATGGACGGCGAGAAGAGAGAAAAGAGCGGCCGCCGCAGGGAGGAGCTGCTCCGGTATCTGCGGAAGCTGGCCAAATGCAGGAACAATGATGTGATGAAGCTGGCCTTTTTAGAGCCGGAGAACCGGGACATGCTGAACAAGCTGGACCTCACCGGCGTGGCCGAGCTGCGGCGGGGGACCAACGGCACCCTCGAGGTGAAGTTCGTGGACCGGATAAAGGTGCTGACCATGCTGCGGGAGCTGCTGGAAGAGGACGGCGGCTCCGTGGAGGAGCTTCTGGCGGCACTGGACGGCGAGGAGAAATGAGCGGTCTGCGGTTTTCACCCAGACAGCGGCAGGTGCTGCGCTGGTGGCGGGACGGGCGGTATGACGCCGTCATCTGCGACGGCGCGGTGCGGTCGGGCAAGACCTTCGCCATGGGACTGTCCTTCTTTTTGTGGGCAATGACGAGCTTCCGGGGCAGGCAGTTCGGCCTGTGCGCCCCCACTCAGAACGGGGTGCGGCGGAATGTGCTGGCCGGGGTGCGGCCGGTGCTGGAGCGGATGGGGTTCCGGTGGAAGGAGCAGGTGAGCCGGAACCGGCTGACGGTGCGGTACCGGGGCCGGGAAAACGTGTTCTACATCTACGGCGGCCGCAACGAGGCCAGCGCGGCCCTGATTCAGGGCATCACGCTGACGGGGGTGCTGCTGGATGAGACGGCGCTGATGCCCCGGTCCTTTGTGGAGCAGGCCTGCGCCCGGTGCTCCGCCGAGGGGGCGCGGCTGTGGTTCTCCTGCAACCCGGAGGGGCCGGAGCACTGGTTTTATCAGGAATGGATTCTCCGGGCGGAGGAAAAGGGAGCGCTGTATCTCCACTTCACCATGGAGGACAACCCGGCGCTGAGCGGAAAGGTCCGGCGGCGGTACCGGAAGATGTTTCAGGGGACATTTTACCGGCGGTATGTGCTGGGCGAATGGACTGCAGCAGAGGGGCTGGTGTACGGCTTCATTGACCCGGCCCGGCTGCCCGACCGGCCGGAGGGCCCTTTCAGCCGGTGGCGTATCTCCTGTGACTACGGCATCCGGAATCCGTCGTCCTTCGGGCTCTGGGGCGAGAAGGACGGCGTGTGGTACCGGGTAGATGAGTATTATTACGACGCCCGGGCGGAGGGGCGGCAGATGACGGACGGGGAGTATGCCCGGCAGCTGGAGCGTCTGGCCGGAGGGCGGGAGATTGAGACGGTGCTGGTGGACCCGTCGGCGGCAAGCTTTATCGAGACGCTGCGGCGGCGTGGCTGGCCGGTTCGGAAGGCGGACAACCGGGTGCTGGAGGGCATCGGAGCCACGGCGCAGGCACTCAAGGACGGGAAAATCGTGGTGTGCCGGCAGTGCCGTGCGGCGGCCCGGGAGTTCGGACTGTACCGCTGGGAGGACGGCGGGAGCCGCGACCGGGTGCGGAAAGAGTACGACCACGCCATGGACGAGATCCGGTACTTTGTAATGGGGCTAAAAGAACATGAGAAGATCACGGCAATGTATGTGGAAAGAAGAACGTAATGGCGGGGGCGTGCTCTGGGGCCCCGCAGCGCGGGGCGGCGCAAAAGCGCCGTAAATTCGGAGCGAAGCGGAGAATTGCGCAGGCGGAATTCATTTCCGCCGAGCATCATGATGAATATGGGGTCCCCGGTCGGCGAAAGCCGACTGGGGAACGCACGACCACGCCATGGACGAGATACGGTACTTTGTGATGGGGCTAAAAGAACATGAGGCTGTTACGGCGACGTGGGTGGAGAGACCAGGGTTCGCCTGACTGCGAGTCTTTCGGATTCGCCGTTACTCCGGCGAAACAGAGTGATGCGTCCGGCGGACGCTCCGCTGGCTGGGGTTTCGCCCCCAGGGCGACCTACTTTCTGTATGAACAGAAAGTTGCAAGAACCAAAGGGCTGCGCCC
>CAYNEH010000160.1:0-3945 GCA_964396195.1 uncultured Oscillospiraceae bacterium | reverse complement strand
CTGTCCCGGATGGCCTGAGCCACCGGGCCGTCCTCCTTAAAATAGCCGTCGTGGGTGCCGCAGATCACAAGACCGGGGTACTTCGCCTGAAGGTTGGCCGCCGCCATCTCCGCCACACCGGGCTTTGCCCCCAGCAGGTACAGCCGCCGCCCGGTCTGCGCCATGCGCCCCATGAGGGCAGAGGCAAACTCGATGCCCGGCACCCGGCCCTTCAGCGGCCGGCCCAGAATTTTCGCCGCGTGGATGACTCCCACGCCGTCTGCCAGCACCAGCGACGCATCAGCCAGTATTTTGGCAAACTCAGGGTCCTTCCCCGCAATCTGCACAATCTCCGGGTTCGGGGTGGCCACAAGATGAGGCCCCTCCTCGTCCAGCAGGGCCATGCCCCTGTCCACAGCTTCCTCCAGCGTCACGTTGTCAAAGGCAACGCCCAACACATCGGTACGCACCGTTTTGCTCCTTCCCGCCGGCGCGCAGGGCACACCGACCCATTATCATTTTCAGGTCATTCTACCACAACTGTTCTCAAAAGTCCATCCCGAAGGCCAACTGTTCACAGACTGTCCAAAACCTCTCCCGGCAAAATCACCACCCCGTTCGCTGATTTTCCGCAAAAAAATGTTTGTTTTCTCCTTGACATCAATGCATTAAAGCATTATACTGTCCTCACTGAGCCGGACAGGCTCTGTATTCTTTGCCCCATCGCTTTGTTGCCGCAAAGCAATAAAGTAATTGTTCAATCTGGAGGAAATGAAAATGAAAAAGCTCTCCCGCATCCTCGCGATGGTCATGGCATTGGCCATGGTTCTCGCTCTGGCCGGTTGTTCAAGCTCCGGCTCCGGTGACAACAGCAGCACCGCCCCGTCCGACAGCACCGAATCTCAGACCGCCGACACCGGCACCACCGATGACGGCGGCGACGCACAGACCTATCTGGTGGGCATCTGCCAGCTGGCTCCCCACGTAGCACTGGACGCCGCCACTCAGGGCTTCAAGGACGCTCTGGTTGAGGCCTTCGGCGACAACGTGGAGTTCGACGAGCAGAACGCCGCCGGCGAGTCCGCCACCTGCGCCACCATCGTCAACGGCTTCGTCTCCAAGGGCGTGGATCTGATTCTGGCCAACGCCACCGCTTCCCTGCAGGCCGCCGCATCCGCCACCGGTGACATTCCCGTTCTGGGCACCTCCGTCACCGAGTACGGCGTTGCACTGGGCATCGACAACTTCACCGGCACCGTGGGCACCAACGTCTCCGGAACCTCCGATCTGGCACCGCTGGACGAGCAGGCTCAGATGATCAAGGACTGGTGCCCTGACGCCAAGACCGTCGGCCTGCTGTACTGCTCCGCCGAGGCCAACAGCAAGTATCAGGTGGACACCATCCAGACCTATCTGGAAGCTCTCGGCTACACCTGCACCCAGTACGCCTTCTCCGACACCAACGACATGGCCTCCGTCACCCAGTCTGCCGCTGACAACAGCGACGTGCTCTACGTTCCCACCGACAACACCGTGGCCAACAACACCGGCATCGTGGACAACATCTGCAACGGCAAGATTCCCGTGTTCACCGGTGAGGAGGGCATCTGCGCCGGCTGCGGCGTCGCCACCCTGTCCATCAGCTACTACGATCTGGGCGTCACCACCGGCAAAATGGCCGTCAAGATTCTGACCGGCGAGGCCAACGTGTCCGAGATGCCCATCGAGTACGCCCCTCAGGTCACCAAGGAGTACAACCCCACCACCTGCGAGGCGCTGGGTCTGACCGCTCCCGACGGTTACGAAGCAATCGAGTCCAACTGATCCAAAATTTGTTGAAAAAAGAGCGGAAAGGGGACTTCCCTTTTCCGCTCTTTGGCGCTATAATGGATAAGTGCGTCATATCATTGAAGTGCTGTTGAATATCCGCGGTTTGTCCGCGACCATGGGAGGAAACCATCTATGCTTGGCTTCATCAACGCGTTGCCGGTGGCTGTGTCTCAGGGTCTGATCTGGGGCATCATGGCCATCGGCGTCTACATCACCTACAAAATTCTCGACATCGCCGACCTGACGGTGGACGGCTCCTTCTGCACCGGCGGCGCCGTATTCGCCATGCTGTTCGGCGGCGGCGTGAACATCTGGGTCGCCCTGCTGGCCGCCTTTCTGGTCGGTATGCTGGCCGGACTGGTCACCGGTCTGCTCCACACCGCCTGCGGCATTCCTGCCATTCTGGCCGGTATTCTGACCCAGCTGAGCCTGTGGTCAATCAACATGGCCATCATGGGCATGAAGGCCAGCGTGGCCATCAGCGTCACCAACCCCGAGGTTCTCAACAAGCTCCTCGTCTCCCTGCGCTTCGTGCAGGAGGTGGCCAAGGGCACCATGTCCTTCTTCCGGCACCCCATCTTTGTGGTTGGCCTGTTCACGCTGGTCATCATCCTCATTCTGTACTGGTTCTTCGGCACGGAGCTGGGCTGCTCCCTCCGGGCCACCGGCGCCAATCAGGCCATGGCCCGGGCGCAGGGCATCAACACCAGCTTCAACAAGGTACTGGCCCTGATGATTTCCAACGGCCTTGTGTCCCTGTCCGGCGCACTGCTGGCTCAGTACAACGGCTCCAACGAGATCAACGTGGGCCGCGGTGCCATCGTCATCGGCCTTGCCGCCGTCATCATCGGTGATGTGCTGCTGGGCAAGGTGTTCCGGAACTTCGGTCTCAAGCTCCTGTCCGTGTCCATCGGTGCCATCATCTACTACATCGTCATGCAGGCAGTGCTTGCGCTGGGCCTGAATCCCAACTACCTCAAGCTCCTGTCCGCCGCAGTGGTGGCCATATTCCTCGCCACCCCCTACTGGAAGAGCAAATATTTCTCCAAGCCTGTAAAAAAGGGAGGCGCGACCCATGCTTGACGTCAACAATATTTCAAAGACCTTCAACGCGGGTACCGTCAATGAAAAGACTGCCCTCAGCAACCTGTCGCTCCACCTGAACGAGGGTGACTTCATCACCGTCATCGGCGGCAATGGTGCGGGCAAATCCACCCTGCTCAATGCCGTGGCCGGCGTCTGGCCGGTGGACGAGGGCACCATCACCATCGGCGGCGTGGACGTGACCCGCATGGCCGAGCACAAGCGGGCCAGATACATCGGCCGCGTGTTCCAGGACCCCATGATGGGCACCGCTGCCACCATGCAGATTGAGGAAAACCTGGCGCTGGCCACGCGCCGGGGCAAACCCCGCACCCTCCGCTCCGGCATCACCAGAGATGAGCGTGAGCAGTACAGAGAAATGCTTAAAATTCTGGATCTGGGCCTTGAGGATCGCCTGACCTCCAAGGTGGGCCTGCTGTCCGGCGGTCAGCGTCAGGCGCTGACTCTGCTGATGGCCACCCTTCAGAAGCCGAAGCTCCTTCTGCTGGACGAGCACACTGCCGCGCTGGATCCCAAGACCGCCGCCAAGGTGCTGGACGCCACCGAGCGCATCGTGAGCAAAGACCATCTCACCACCCTGATGATCACCCACAACATGAAGGACGCCATCGTCCACGGCAACCGCCTCATTATGATGTACGAAGGCAGGATTGCGCTGGACATCTCCGGCGAGGACAAGAAAAAGCTCACCGTGGAGGATCTGCTGGCCAAATTCGGTCAGGCCCCCGGCTCCGACGAAGCAGACGACAAACTCCTGCTGAGCTGACGGTGGCCTGACCCCCGCGACAGCGGGCGGCGCGGGTGCGCCGTACAGGCATTTTTGCCGTTGGCAAAAATCCTGGCGCAGGGCGAATTCACTTCGCCCGAGCATTCAAAAAAATCAGGGTTCCCGCCCGGTGAAACCGGGTGGGACTCAGGCCACCGGGCTCCGACGAGGCGGACGACAAACTCCTCCTGAGCTGACGGTGGCCTGACCCCCGTTTGAGTGTGTCGAAAAATCTCGTAGAGTTTCGCCGCCGCAGCGGCGAAAGA
>CAYNEH010000159.1:0-4023 GCA_964396195.1 uncultured Oscillospiraceae bacterium | reverse complement strand
GTACGGTCTTCCACACCTTCCTGGGTGAAAAGCTGCCCAGCTGGCAGTCCGCGGCCGCTCTGGTGCGGAAAATTGCAGAAAATTATGAGCTGCCGTACTACACCCTGTCACCGACCTACTCCATTTGTGCCGACCATGGCTACCTCAGCGGAGAGCAGAAAACCTGCCCCATCTGCGGGAAAGCAACGGAGGTCTATAGCCGGATTACGGGCTACTACCGCCCGGTACAGAACTGGAACGACGGTAAGAGTCAGGAGTTCCTGGACCGGAAAAATTACCGGATCGGCAGCCTGCCGGATGCGCCGACGGCCTCGGAGAAAAAAGAAAAATCGGCGGAGCCGGAACCGGAGAAAGAGCAGAACGGAGCCTGTATTCTGTATACCACGGCCACCTGTCCCAATTGCAAGGGCGTCAAGCTGCTGCTGCAGAAAGCGGGCATTGCCTTTGAGGAGCGGGACGCAATGCAGTTTGCACAGGAGGCCGCAGCCCTGGGCCTGCGGCAGGCACCGTCCCTGGTCGTCGGTGACACCGTCTACGCCGGCGTAGCAGAAATCCGGGCATTCCTTGCAAAAAGAAAAGATTTATAACCTATGCAGACATAATTTCCCGGCAATACAGAAAGTTTTTTTGGAAAAAACGGGACAAAGCGGCCTCCTGTGGTGTATAAGTATAAAGAGATTAACGGCCGGGGTGCCGAACCAAACAGAACAGGAGAATTCATATGGGTAGAAGCAAAGGTGCAACACAAGCCACCGTATTGGCACAGCTTAAAAATAAGCTCGCTGAGTATGCCGAGACCATGAACGAAGCCGCGGCTATGCAGCGCGCCCGGGAGGAAATCGAGGCAGAGATGGACAACCTCGGCCCCCAGAGCGACAGACTGAACGAGGACCTTGAGGCCATCTGGAACGAGCAGAGGCAGCATTATCCCGGCTTCCGCGAGCCCGAGTTCCACAATCAGCCCGAGGTTATGCAGGAGAGACTTGAGTATTCCAAGGCCTGCCGCACGGCCATGCTCGACGCGATGGAAGACACCGCCAGGAGAGATCACACATTCGAGCAGACCGCGAAGTCCGTTTTCAAGGACATTCCGATAAAAGGCAAGGTCGACCAGAAGCGCTGGATTGAGCGGCTGGTCATGCTGGAGGGCGTGGACGGGGATACCGATATCTGCCGCCGCAACAACGAAACCCTCGTTTCGCTGGTCGCACTGTGCGAAAACTGCATCACGCCCGAGCAGTTCACGCAAATGCGTACAGAATGGTACGAAAAAGAGGGCTACGGACATGCGGACGCGGTCGAGGCGGCGCAGAAGGAGCGCGACAAAGCACCCGATCTGCTGTTTGAGCAGCTCTCTTTCCACATCGAGGAAGCTCAGAAGGATATGGGAAAGCTGGATGGCGCCCTTCAGCAGATTCTCAGCGGAACGGCATCCCCCGGGGAGCTCCGGGAGGCGTACAGCACCCTTCTGTCCAACGAGGGCAACTACCTGATGTTCAATGCGCACAACTGCATGGACGACCTGCGCTTCTTCGGCCTGAAAAAGACGCAGAAGGAAGCTGAGAACATCTACAGAGAGTGGGAGTACCGCTCGGGAGATATCCAGCCCTACACCATCATGGCCTGCCAGGCGGCAAACCCCTACTATGCCGTTCTCGACCCGTATGAGATGATGCAGGGTAATATCGAAACGCTGGTCGGCCAGCCCGGTCAGGATCCCGAGTACTCCTATATGGTTGACTACTTCACCGAAAACCTCTCAGGCGTGTGCTCGCTGCGCCATATCGCGGAGGAAAAGGTACTGCGGGAATTCGCCCTGGGCGAGGTGCGCGGCATGGAGGCCGACAACTACAAGGCGCCCACCGACGATTCCATCAAGGTCGTAAACCGCGACGACCGCACCATCATCCTCGTGCAGAACGAGATCGCGATGAAGAACGGAAAGCTCGTCACCTCCTACACGACCGATGCGCCCGGACGCCTTATGGATGCGACCCTTATTTCCGACGTGCTGGAGCTGCGCGAGAAGCGCGCGAAGCTGCCGAAAGTCAAAAACGGCGCCGCGTCGTACAAGACGCTGACTGAAGCGCTGGACGCGATGGTGGGCATGACGCTGGGCGACAAGGCAGAAGCTGGCCGCATGGATGACCTGGAGAAAAAGCTTCTTGCGCTGCAGACGGCGGCGTTCACGTTCCAGGGCGAGCGGAAGCGCCTGATCGGCCCCGCGAGAGCCGCGAACGACCCCGCGCTGAAATTCGTAAATGACGTCAACAATTTTATTGCCGGGAAGATGGTGACGCTCGACACGATCCGGAAGCACAAGGAGACCGTGCAGATGGCCGCTGATGCGAAGGCGGAAGAGGCCGCGGCCGCCCAGAACGGGGGCCAGATTCCCGATGAGCTGAAGAATCTGACCGCGCTGGAGCGCAAGCTCAAGCCCGCCGAAGACGCGAAGGCCGCGGCAAAGGCCGCGGCAGACGCGGAAAGAGAGCGCGTTGAGGCCGAGCAGGCAAAGCAGAGAGAGGCGGAGGACCTCCGCGACGGCGGAAAGGTCAACTCGACCCTTGACAAGACGGAGACCGAGCTCGGCGGCGTTCAGGTGGATGAAAGCTGGGCGAAGGCCGACGAGGCCGTGGAGGCTTACAACGCCGCAAACGGCGGAAAGGCCCCCGTCGAGGATTCCGTCAACGCCATGATCACAGGCTTTGTCGACTATAACCGCCAGACGTATCTGGCGCTTATGGAGAGCGGCAACACCGAAGAGGCGGTGGCCTACGGCAAGCAGGCGCTGGCCGGCGAGAGCGTGCGCCAGATGATGCACATCGAGGAGAACTACGGCAACGGCGGCAACCGGCTGAGAACCATTCTCCAGAAGGGCGGACTGGACAAACTGGTGAAGATGACGCTCGAGACCGAAAAGTTCCAGAAACGCTTCGAAATGGACGAGCTTGACAAACCGGACGAGTTTAAGAAGGCGGTGGAAAAGCCCACGAGTTTCGCCGAAAGTGTCGCCATGGGCGTGATGAGAAGCAAGTCGAGAGCTCAGAAGAAGGCTCAGGAGCTGGCGAAGAACGCCGGGCAGGTCAAAAATCATCAGAATAACATTCCGAAGAACGGCGGCCCGGTCGTCGGCGGGCACTAACTCTATATACAAAAGGCGGGCCCTCTCAGTCACCTGCGGTGACAGCTCTCCCAGAGGGAGAGACAAGGGGCTGCGCCCCGTTACATCATAATATGCAGGCATAAGAAATGGAGCGTATCGGTATCGATACGCTCCATTAACTGTTTTATGAACGAGGCCTTCCGTCGGGGAAATTAAAATTTCGCCCCGCCGAACTCCAGCAGGGTGAGCTGCTTGTTGCGGTCCGCCGTCCAGTTGATGGACCACTGAGAGGCGAACAGCAGGAGCTGGTTGCCCTTGTAATCCTCCACCAGCATGGCGTCGTTGGGCAGGGTGAGCTCGTCGGCCCGGAGGGGCTCGTCCCCGTCGTGCTCAATCCAGCGGAGGTACTGGTAGGGGAGACCCTCCTCATAGAGATCCACGCCGTACTCGTTTTTCAGCCGGTAGTCCAGCACGTCGAACTGCAGGGTGCCCACCACGCCGACGATGACCTCCTCCATGCCGGAATAGGGGGTCTTGAAAATCTGGATGGCGCCCTCCTGGGCAATCTGCTCCATGCCCTTGAGGAACTGCTTGCGCTTCATGGTGTCGAGGGGGCGAACCCGGCGGAAATGCTCCGGCGCGAAGGTGGGGATGGGGTCGAACCGGAATTTCTTTCCCGGGGTGCACAATGTGTCGCCGATGGAGAAGATGCCGGGGTCAAACACGCCGATGATGTCGCCGGCGTAGGCCTCCTCAATGATCTCGCGCTCGGCGGCCATGAGCTGCTGGGGCCGGGACAGGCGGATTTTTTTGCCCCCCTGCACGTGGTAGACCTCCTTGTCCGCATCGAACCGGCCGGACACCACCCGCATGAAGGCGATGCGGTCCCGGTGGGCCTTGTTCATGTTGGCCTGAATCTT